>CAYGAE010000164.1:0-1917 GCA_964347855.1 uncultured Candidatus Bathyarchaeia archaeon | reverse complement strand
CTAGAGGAAAAAGCCCAGAAGGCGCTCGTTCTAGAACATCTGCGCACGCTTTAGGCGTTCAAGAACAACATCCAGAATGTTCTGCCTCACTTCTGGCGCTGGTCTGTTCCCGTCAATCAAGAGCAAACGTTTCTCGCGTACCAGTTGCATGTAGACCTCTCGAACCCTGCATTGAGTCGCCAAAGTTTCCATAACCGATCTTTTTCGCTTCATTCTTTCCACCACAACTTCAGGCGGAACATCAATGTAGATCGCCAAGTCCGGCGGAAGAGCCATCCTGTTAACTCGCTTGATCCAGTCGATGTCTAAACCTGTCGCTCCTTGGTAAGCCAGAGAAGAGTACACATACCGGTCTGAAACCACAATCTTGCCCGATTCCAGCGCACGTTCAATCTTGCTTTCAACATGATCCACGCGGTCCACTGCAAAGAGAAGAGCTTCTACCACCGCGGGAATTCGCCTCTTGCGTTGAAGCACAAAACGCTTTATGAACCTTCCAATCTCACCGTCACTCGGTTCAGTTGTGTAGATGGCGTCAAACCCTCGTCTACGCAGATTTCTGACTAACCAACGAGCTTGTGTGGATTTTCCGCTGGCATCAATTCCCTCAAGACATATGAAGACGCCGCGCGTGACCATATCTGCTGCCCATTTCCTTTTTCACCCTCACGCATAAATCATTTGTCCGCTCCTTCCATAAGCACTAAAAATCTTTCTATTGAAACTGCCAACTTGTTTGGCCACAAAGGGCTCGTAGCGCGGGTATATTGGTTATCGCCATTCTATTCTTGGCAGTCCGCGTCTTCTCAGTTCGGCATTGATTTCTCCAATGTGTTGACGGGAGTGAACCAGAAGGTATATTGCACGTCCCAGTTTTGCTTTCCCGGTCCAATCAAATGCCTTCTCTTCAGACAGGAGATCGGAATCAGATAATTCGTTGAACCAACTGTTTGTTTTCCCAATCATTTCTTTGAGGTATTTCTTGGTCTGTGCTTTTGTCGGCATTTGTTCAGGTGACATCTTTTCCCAATCTATGTTAAAACGGTGTCCCCAGACGAATCCCTTGGGCGTCGGGTTTGTATAGAAATCCACGCATTCAAGCACATGATAGACTATTCGAGCTGGAATCAGATATTCAATGTCGCCCGTTCTCCAATGTTCATCAGGTATTGTATTGACTACCTCATAGTACATGTCCCAGTTCCGCTTGAAAGCTTCAACCAGCGACTCTCTAATGGTCATGTCCACATATTCTGCCTTGGTTGTATATGTAGCCTTCCTCTTCGTCACTTGGAGCCTATGCCTACTGCACATTCCGCGCGTTTTGAGGGCGATGAGGCTGTTGATGATGAGTTCTTCGGTTTTCGGTGGCAAAAGGCTTATTTCTTTGGCGAATCTTCCGTTGATGCGGGCCCGTAGTCTAGAAGAAAAGCTGCAGTCTTGTCGGTTTTCTGGGCACTCTGGATGAAGACGCTGGTCTTAACCCTAAGTAATTTTTGACTATTGTTATTTCTCCTAGACAACTGGCTTGTCACCTCCTTTCAAGTGGTTGTTAAGGCTAATTGTTCAGTTTCTACGGATTTAATTATGGTGTAGGTGATACCGTCATCGCTTGTCCAGAGTTGTCCAGAAATGTTGAGGTGGTGTGGCTTGTCTGCGAATTTCACGAGGGTGCTCTGTTTGGTGTGATGTGTGAAGATCATGTGTAGATCGTCGTCTGTTCTGCCGAAGGACATTTGGGCTTTGCGGTATTTGCGTTTCATCGTTCATCTCTTCGAACATTTTTTTTCTCATCTGGCAGTGTGAGACTGAGCAGCAGTCCCTCTTCGAGATGAGCATGCATGCACTACTTGCTATTTTAGAAAGGCGAATGGCACCTAACCAATCCCTAACTTCCCTTCTTTTTCCCCCTCATCA
>CAYGAE010000163.1:0-2066 GCA_964347855.1 uncultured Candidatus Bathyarchaeia archaeon | reverse complement strand
AGACGAGTAAGCAACTGGTGTTAGATATGAAATGTTGAGTTTAATGGAGGAGTAGAAAAAGAGTGACTGTGGGCTTCTTTACTTGATGGGAACCTTCTCGAATGGCGTTAGCTCTGATTTTAAGCCGGATTGTTTATTTATTTCGGTAAAAGCTGCTTCTAGCGCCTTCAGGTTTTCGGTCTTCCATGTGCACCACAGTATCTTTCGTTCGTGGGCAAGCCAGAAATCTTGGAGCTCTGCAATGCCTTGAGCTTTCCAGTTTCTGCAAATCTGAGTGCTTGTTGATCAGGATTTCTTTGGGCATCTCTCTTCCCATGTGTTTACTCCCAGAATCAACATTTCGGTTACCTCGTGCCCTGTGTCAGTTGCACCAATGCTTCTATATTTTCCGAGACGTTCGCGCTTGAAGCCCTCCCGTGACGGTTGCCTAGGGTGTGGGGAAGTAAACTTTTTATACTTGAAGGTAACAACATCTATGTTAGACGCAGAAAAATCTGAGTTGAAATGAAGAATGGTTGCATCTGGAAACGAGTATGAATCCTTCGCCGAGTGGAAGGTGAGACGGATACCTGAGCCGTTCAAAGAACCCCACGAGACCTATGCTGAGCGGTTGAAAGACTGGGTTCTCTCCTCCATTGGCATAGATGGGATGGCGAGAGAGCTCTTTCTCTACCTGGAAAACGCCAAAGTGGCGACGTTAGACGATTTAGCCAAGCATGCTAACGAGGAACCTGAGGAAATCATTGAGCTTGTGGACCTCCTCTACGCCACCGGGCTAATTGATCACCTTGGGAAAGCTTACTATGTGCGGGAAACCTTGTCCACCTCAATCGTGAGGCGCCTGATCCCGAGGATCACGGAAAACCTCCGAAGTATAGCGAAAGCCGAGTCGAGAGCTCGTTCAGACGCCACATACTATCATACTCTGAGGGGAAGAGCGTTCAGCGATGTAGGCAGCGCCATCGCCGCATGTAAAGAGATTTCCCGTATGGGGGGGAGTCCGCTAGCCAGAGTTGTAGGCGTCCACAGCTATAATGATGAAACGGTTGAAGTAGAAGGACCTGTGTCAGACTATGGTCATGCCCCTCAACATCTTACGATCATCACCGCGAGTGGGGAGAAGCTTGTTGTTGGCAATCGCAACAGCAAAGGCGCCGATGTGAAGGCTCATTCAATCATCGTGAAAGGTGAGAAACATGAGTGAAGAAACGAAAAAAGAGAAGAGGGAAGAGACAAAACAAGTCTCCAAAAAAGAGGGCACCAACGAGTTTGAAGTCCTGGCAGAATGGACCGTTCGCCGGCTGAGGCCACTACAAGGCGTCTCTGAGGAGGACTACCCTGAGAAGGTCAAACGCTGGGTGATCTACTCGCTCGGACTGGATAAACTGCATCAAGACATCTTCTTATACCTTGAAGAGAACTTTAGAAGCACCACAACCGACATCGCCAGGGAGTTCGACATCAGCCCCAACACCGCCCGTAAATATCTCGATGAGCTTCACACCGTTGGCCTCGTGGACTACATCGGGAGAGAATACACGCTCACGTACGAGTCACTCTCCAGAGGCATAGAACTGATGCTCATCCCACGTATCACTGATACGCTGCGCACGATCGCAAGAAGCGCCTCAAACATGGACGCCTCCTACGCTTTTCCATCCGCTGGTCTTGAAAGCCAGGAGCTGCTGGTTGAGAGCGGGGTTACGCAGATCAACAAGAAACTCCTCGAGTCATGGTATAGCCAAGGGAAGAAAGTACGTGTAAAAAGCTACACGAGTCTCACAGTCAAGGAGGATGTCGACCCGGAACTCTTCGACGCTGTGATCGACCATCTCAAGTGCATGGGAAGCGTGCGGATTCCGACAGAAGTCTACACCCGAGTTGCCCACAAAATCAGATGCTACGGTTCAGTTGAAACCTATTGAAACCCAGAAGAATGAGAGAGAAATGTTTCGCAGAACATCTCGAACGCAGGGGAAGCCCAAGAGAGACGTTCAAAGCGACAGGATGCACCCCCAGCTTACAGGGCGAGTTTCAAGCGCTCGCGCAAAGAGAATGCGCGCGCG
>CAYGAE010000162.1:0-2208 GCA_964347855.1 uncultured Candidatus Bathyarchaeia archaeon | reverse complement strand
AACACAACGCTCTCTCAATCTGAAGGTCAGATCTATTGACACGTCAGTCGGTAATGAAGATAACCAACAGCGATTCGGCGCGCGCAACCCAATCGTTGGACGCCGAGAACGCGTAACTACCACCACTAGGACTTGGGTTGTCGAGAAGCCGACCACGCCGAGAGGGTGAGCCCATGCACAGGATAGGAAATGTGATCGTGGAAGAGTCAGCGGATAGAGAATCCTTCACTGAAATCATCAGGAAACTTGATCTGAAACCTCCCGTGATCATCAAGCCAAACTGGGGCTTCTCCGTTTGCTTCACCGAGGCGACGATTCTGGACTGGCTTCTTTCTGCTATTGACGGCAACGCCCTCATAGTGGAAAGCTACGGATGGGCAAGGACTGAGGATGCCCTCAAGAATGAAGGCTGGGGCTCCATTGAACCCGAGGATCTCAGAGATAGCGACCGATGGTTCCTTAAATACTCGGGCATCGGAGAGATCCTGAAGAAGCACGGTGTGGAGTTCTTGAACATCACCGAAGAGAACTGGGGAGGCCGCACAGCGACTTCGGAACTGATCAAAGATGAAGTTGCCAGAAAGCATCCTCCCATCGAACGGCAGGACTTCTATGGGTTCGTGCCGGAGAGGCTCTACGAGATGCGAGGGAGTGATCTGCTCAGCCTGGCCAAAGTGAGAGTGCTGGAAGCACCCATGTATGTGTCCCTCGCTGTGAAGAACTTTTTCGGGATGATTCCCGGCCCCACCAGGAGAATATACCATGGCGAGAAACATAACAAGCTCAACCAGAGCATCGTGGACGTCTATAAGATCTACGACTCCCTGTTCAACATTAGAGGAGTGGTCGAAGCGGTGCTCACGGCGTCTCTGAGAGACCCTGAGACCTTGAAGTGGGACACTATTGAGAACCCAGGCTTTCTCTCAGGCTCTACCGACCTTCTTGAGCTAGATGCTTTCGTGACTGCCCTTCTAGGCATGGATCCCCACAGCGTCGGATATCTCCGGGCGGCTGCGGAGGCGTTGGGCGGATGGAGTGAAGAGAGTGTCGCCCATGGCTTGGAGAGCGGGATAGAGATATTTGCCCGTGACTCCGCGGATTCTGGGGATGAACATCCAGCTCTCAGCAAATTGCTCTTGAAGAAACGCGTACCCAATCACCTTATGTGAAACCTACTAGAAACGTTGAAGAACCTATTTAGGTCTGGAGGATCCAAAGCTTGACCATGAAGAAAGAACCAATATGGATAGCAAGAGAGCTTTCAAGATGCAGCGGCTGCCGAAAATGCGAGATAGCATGTTCCCTTTCTCATGAAAAGCGCATATGGCCCGAGGCCTCAAGAATAAGAGTTTTCATGCTTGTTCCTGGCGTTGAGTTTCCCCACTTTTGTGCCCAATGCAGAGACTATCCTTGCGTGCAAGCGTGCCCCTCCAAGGCATTATCAACGAGCAAGAGAACAGGAGCGGTTCTAGTCAAACCCAGCAAATGCACTGCTTGCGGTTTGTGCATCGATGTCTGCCCTGGCAGAATCCCCCATCTGCACCCGTCGGAAAACCACGTTCTGATTTGCGACTTGTGTCGAGGTAACCCTCAATGTGTCAAAGTCTGCCGAGAAGGCGGATGGAACGTGTTGAAAAAAGTTTCGAGAACAAACCACACCTACGAACTCTATGCACGTAAACCAGAAGAAACAACACGTGATCTCGCCATCAAAATGTATGGTGAGAAAGCGAGGGATTTCCTATGATCCTCGGATATGCCGGAAAATTCTTGGAAGTCAATCTTTCAACGAAGAAAATTAGAGAGATAACGTTTGAGGAAAAAATCCTCAGAGACTATATCGGTGGCAGAGGTTTAGCAGCAAAGTTTCTCTGGGATAAGTTGAGCACTGAGTGGGAAACCGTAGACCCATTGGGACCAAGAAACGTTCTCACCTTTTTCACTGGACCGTTGACTGGGTTTTTTCCAGGTGGTCGAATCTGCGTCTCTGGCAAGTCCCCGCAAAGCAATGGTGTGGTGGGATCGACTATTGGGGGAGAGTTTGGGGTTGAGCTGAGATGCGCGGGCTATGACGGCATAGTAGTAACAGGTGAGGCGAAAGACCCGTCGTATTTGCTGATCAAGGATTCGGAGGTAGAGATTCGAGACGCTGGCCATGTTTGGGGCAAAGATGCAAAGCAAACTGTCAGGCTTCTCACTCGTGAGTGC
>CAYGAE010000161.1:0-2248 GCA_964347855.1 uncultured Candidatus Bathyarchaeia archaeon | reverse complement strand
GGCGTCACCATGCTCGAGCGATTGTCCTCCAGGACCATGTAACCTGTTGCAGTCTCCACGGGTTCCCATGAAAGGGTGATCATGCCTCCTTGCTCATTCGGAAGCTCCAAGTGCACCTTGCTTGCCCCTTCCAACTCTTCAATTAACGAATCTCGGTACGTGGGAAAAATCAGCGGGATGCCAGCTGAAATGACGAGGACAAGTAAGCCAAATATGAGCAGGCCTTTCCATCCGGTTTTGAGTTCCATGAATGCAATTCGGCCCAACATCAGGCCTCACCTCGTTCGCCGACTTCTTCCTCCGCATAATACTTCAGGAACAATTGCTCCAAGCTGTAGGTTTGCAGATTCATGTTCAGTATCCGATGATTTGACACAGTCTTGATGACGCTGTCAAGATTCTCATGTATGGTCAAAACAAGTCGGCCATTGTCTTCGCGTATACTGCTTACTCCCTCAAACCTGAACTCATCGACGGTGAAAGGATCTCGGAACTCAACCTCAAGCACCTTCCCGGTCTTTTCCTGCAACACCTGGATGTCCTCGACGACGACAAGTTGCCCCTTTCTGATGATAGCAACTCGGTCGCATACCGATTCAACCTCCACCAAGTTATGGGAGGACATGAACACGGTTCTTTCCCGCTGTTTCTCGTCGCGCAGGATGCGATAGAACTCCTGTTGCATGAGGGGGTCAAGTCCCGACGGCTCATCCAGAATGATAAGGTCATCATTTGCCATTAAGGCCTGAACGATTCCCACTTTCAATTTGTTGCCCTTGGAAAGCTCGTTTGTCTTTCTCTCGAGGTCAAGCTGAAGCCGCTCCGCCAGCGAGACCATCTTTTCCGTTGACTCGCAGCCACGCAACGCGAGTAGATACTTCAGATAAGACCGGACCTTAACTGAGGGGATCAGACCAAAATCGCCAGGTAGATACCCTGTTCTCTTCCGTATGGCGACAGCATCCCTATGGGAATCCAATCCGAATATGGCTATCTCGCCGGCTGTTTTTGCAATCAGTGCGAGACAACTCCGTATGGTTGTTGTCTTTCCTGCCCCGTTGGGTCCAAGAAACCCAGTTATTTCTCCTTTGCGAACTGTGAGCCATAAGTCCCTGACACCGACATGATTGCCGTACATTTTTGTCAGATTTTTTACTTCAATCACGTTTTCCGTACTCATGGTATCACTTCTTTGTCTCATGCTTCTTTGTCTGGGCTCGCTCACATGAACCACCTCCTCAGAAGTTTTCGTAATTTGCAAAATTATGCAAATTACTATAATTATCATAATCACAGAAAGACATTTAAAGCTTTCTTTCATTATAGTACCCTATGAATTCACTGGAGGAAATCAAAGCCGAATTTGTCCGGATTTATGAAGATATGTTGCGTGCGAAAGGTCTCCCTACAATTTTTGGCCGAATCATGGCCACACTTCTCCTCGAGGGACGTGAGTTGGGCCACAAAGAAATCTCGCGTCTAACAGGGTATTCTATCTCATCCGTGAGCAGAACCTTAGATCAGATGGTCAGAATGGGAATCGTCCGCAAGCACAAGGACGCGTCCCTAAAACGTTTTGTGTTTCAGGCGTGCGCTGACTTCCCGGAGATGATCGCCAGCGGTATGGAAACAATGCTGAAAGTCTACGAAGTGCAAAGAAAGGAAATGAAGAAATTGACGCGCAAAGTGAGGTCTCTGAAGTCAAAAGAAAAAGCTGAAATCAATCACTTGCTGGCTACGCTAGAAAACGTCGAGAAAACAATAGAATTTGCTGAAGGAATTATCAAAAACACGATAAAAGAACTCCGCACACCCTGAAGACATTGAAGACCCTGCGCCAACAAAGCGGCACTGAACAGAACATCTATTTGATGCCCGAGATAAACCTTCGTGGAATAAGCTCAATTCTAATAGAAATCCACTAAGTTGCTCTTTTCTCTGGAAAAACTTGGTGGGGTCGTGGGATTTGAACGCCGGACACATAGAGATATCTCCCACAAACTTCCCCTTTTTCTACTGCGCTTTGGCTGCTTGTCCCAAAACCCCTGCAACTTCGCATACGGTGTGCGCGTGCGTAGCCTAGAAGGGGAGTCTATTTCTTCCGTGCGCATGCCTGCTTTCATTTTCATATGTAATCGTCTTTTCTTTTTAGATGCGCGTGCGCATCCACGCCTTGCTCATTTCTACGCAGCCTCTGCCCACGTTCCAGAGCAAAGCAGACAACACTTTAAAGGTCTTAGCCTGTAGC
>CAYGAE010000160.1:0-2309 GCA_964347855.1 uncultured Candidatus Bathyarchaeia archaeon | reverse complement strand
AAGGTACTAAGCATGTACAGTTAGCGTTCACCCATGTACATGGCGAAGATTTGGATGCGCGCTGATGCATGCAGACGAGCGCGTTATTCTACGAGTTCTGCTTTTGTAATCTTCACTTCTTGCAGAGGTCTGTCACTTTCGTCTGTTTCTACTTTTCCAATACTGTCAACCACATTCATTCCTTCTATTACTTTTCCGAAGACTGGATGTTTGGTGTCGAGATGGTTGTTATCTACGAGATTGATGAAGAATTGGCTGCTTCCTGTGTCTGGACCCGCGTTTGCCATAGCAATTGTACCCCTATTATTTCTGTTGTGATCTGTAAATTCATCTGGTATTGTAGATATGGATGGATCTCCATATCCTGTTCCAGTAGGGTCTCCACCTTGGATCATGAAACCGTCAATCACTCTGTGAAAAATAGTGTCATCGTATACGCCTCCTTGGACAAGGTTCTTGAAATTCCCCGTGGTAATAGGCATGTCATCGTACAACTCAATGGCTATGTTCCCCATATTTGTCTCAAACAAGACGGTATTTGCAGTCGAACCATTCTCATCATCTGTACCGTTCTTTGGCCATGTAACGTAAATCCCCACCGCCAGCACAACCAGAAACATGAAGATCATGCCTAACACCTTACTCCGAGACCATCCTTTGCTTCTTTTAGGTTCTCTTTCTCTTCTTAAGCGTTCAGCTTCCACAGCCTTCTGACGTTTCTGGGCTGCTTGACGTCTTTTCTCTTTCAAACTTTTCTTTTTGCTCTTCTTTCTGGTCATCCCCACGCCTTCAATCCCCTTACGAAGCAGTACTTTTAGAAAAATGTTACTCGATTTCTGAGAGCGCGCGCATCTCGATGTATCTAATGATGAAGTACCAAGTATGTACAGTGAGCCAATGGTGGCTCAAGAGAAAAAGTGTTCACTTGACGATTTCATTTCAGGACTCTTTGGATTCTATGAGGTCCTTGTAGAGTTGGACAGTCCTTTCCGTGGCTGAATCCCAACTGAACTGCTGAAGAACCCGTTTCCTACCGTTTTGACCAAATTGTGCTTTCTTGTGAGGGTCCTGCACCGCGTTGACAATTCCCCAGGCAATGTCTGCTGGATCGTTTGGGTTGATGTGAAAACCACATTGATCTGGTCCACTGGGGACAACGACTTCTCTCATTCCGCTTACGCCAGTTGCTCCGACCACGACCGGTTTTTCCATGCTCATCGCCTCTAGGGCAACGATTCCGAAAGGCTCGTATAGGCTTGGAAAGACGGCGACGTCACACGCGGCGTAATGGGCGATTCGTTCTTCTTCCGGCACGAATTCGAAGCGGAACTTCACCGCATCTTGGAGCTTCAAACTACGAACTAGCTTTTCCAAGTACTCCCCCATATCGCCAAGACCAACGACAACAAGCTTGACGTTCGGAACCTTTTCGAGGACGGCGGGCATGGCTCTGATTAGTTTGTCCACGCCCTTAACCCAGACAAGTCGTCCGATGAACAGCGCCATCAAATCGTTGCCTTCAAGGCCGTATCTTTGTCTCAGTTTTCCAACCGTTTCTTCATCTATTCTTTCGCGGCTGTATTTCTGGGGATCTACCCCATTGTAACATACTTGGATTCGATCTGCGGGAAATCCTGATCTGATAAGTTCATCTTGCATTGCGTAGGAAACCGTTACCACCATGTCTGCCATCTGTCCGCCGCGGTTCTCAATGTTGCATATGACTTCCGAGCCGCTTCCCATGGTTCGTCCAGTCTCGTTGGAGTGCATGTGAAAAACGAGCGGTAGACCAAGTTCTCTTTTAATGGCGATACCAGACATTACTGAGAGCCAGTCGTGCGCCACCACAATGTCGAATTTGAATTCGTCCTTGCGGACGAGCTCGTTGATCAGCTTTGCGGCGCTTAGGTAATTGTATACAAGGATTTTGGAGAACATCCTTATGCCGCCTCTTTCCCACTTTCGCACGCTTTCGGCGATTACGTCGGGTAAGGAATCCGACACGTCGATGTCCATGGGTCGGTGAATCTCTATTCCTCGCCAAAGCTCCCGTGTTGGAAGGCTTCCCTTCTCATCGTTCATGGTGAAAACCGTCACATCATGACCTAGCAGGACGAACTTACGTGTAATTTCGGCACCATAGGTTCCTAAACCTCCAACTATCTTAGGTGGATATTCGTAAACAAGCACCGCAATCTTCATCTGATTTTCTCCGTTTTCGTTTACTTTAGCGATGTTGGTTTTCGAGAGATATCTACTTTGTTAAGTCATGCTACTTATTTACGTTTCCTAAGAAAACTAACCATCTT
>CAYGAE010000159.1:0-2337 GCA_964347855.1 uncultured Candidatus Bathyarchaeia archaeon | reverse complement strand
TGAGAGAGGAACTACGTTTCCGCAGTAGCCAAATGGTTCTTTTTGACCCACTTCACTAATTCCTAAGAGTTGTTCATTCAATGTTAGAGCAACAGTTTCATTGGTGGATGAGATCAACGATACACTTGCGGGAATTCCCGCAATATGCTCTTGGATTAAGACTTCTTCCTCGAATCGGCACACATCTTGGAATGCCTTCTTCAGTTCTTCATGACTCTTTGCTTTCCTTATATTTGCACCCCCAAAGCCACTGGTTGGTTTAACTAAAACTGGAAATCCGATGTCTTTTGATGTTTTTCTGGCCTCTTCTAAATTTTCGGCGATTGCAGTTTCAGGATGGGGTATCCCCAGACGTTTCAGTTCCCGGAAAAACTTGATCTTGTCACGGACTTCGCTGATGATTTCAGGCTGATTTCCTATTATGGGAACCATTTCGTCAAGTTCAGACAAGACATCGGAGGAATCATCCAAGCCAGAAGATAACAACGTCCCATGTATCTCGTTGCCTTTTAGAAGCTCCTTCGTCAAGAGGAGGAGGTCCCCCGGATTGAATCTGGCGCCTAGTCTTCCACAGGTCTCTCCTGGCTTTTGTCTGATGATCGATCGAGTCCTAACGCATATAGGTTTGAGATCTTGATCCCCAAAGTGGCCCACAGCGTAGACTGGGTATCCTGCTTTTTTTGCTGAAGTGGCTAACGAAACAAGATCTACACCTATCACCAAGAGATTTACAATGTCGGTCTCAGTCAATCGCAAGCCTCGGCGCGCGAAATTTCCTTAGCAGTTCCTAATCATTAGATATTCCATGAAGTCGCTGTTACTGAAGTTGAGCGAATAAGTTCAGGTAGTCTTTGAGGTGCCTTGTAATCAGAAAGTTTTTCAAAACGTGTTCTCTGCCGTTTTCGCCCATTCTTTTAGCTTCGTTTTGATGTGTCAGTAGGTAGATAGTTTTTTCCGCAGTCTCTTGCACTGTGTTCGTTAAGAATCCGGTCGTTCCATCGATGACTTGCAGGGGAATTCCGCCAACGTTGCCTCCTACGACGGGGACGCTTTTCCATAGGGCCTCCGTAACGCTCATACCGAAACCTTCGCGTGTGGACTTCTGCAAAACCACGTCGGAGGCGCTTTGGAAGGCGTTTACTTCGAGGTCCTTGACGCCTATAAGGTCGGTCAAGAAATGTATGTCATAGTCGTTGCCTGCGTGGCGAACGGATTTTTCGTAGTAAGCCCATCCTTCTGGGTCGTCCCGAGCCATGCCTGCAACTAAGAGCAGCTGAACTTTGGGGACTTTTTTCTTGACCATGCGGTAGACGTCAATGACTCCTAAAGGATCCTTCCAGGGATCAAATCGGGCGACTTGTGTCATGATTGGGTTGTCGGGGTTTACGTCGAACCTCTCCAGTGTTGATAGTATGCGCGTCGCCGGCAATGGCTTGTTCTTCGTGCTCAACGGGTCTATTGAAGGAGGGATGATCGCTATTTCCTTCATTCCTAGAGCCTCTTTGACATACTGTTTCATCGTGAAGATAGAGGCGTCGTAAC
Source organism: uncultured Candidatus Bathyarchaeia archaeon (assembly GCA_964347855.1). Lineage (GTDB taxonomy): Archaea > Thermoproteota > Bathyarchaeia > Bathyarchaeales > Bathyarchaeaceae > CAYGAE01. Next base: position 795 of record CAYGAE010000159.1, on the reverse strand, counting down.
GCTCGATGAGAGGGGTCAAAAACTCCAGGAACTCTCGGTTGGGATGGGATAGGTCAATATGACAGCGCCAAATCCATTTTCCCACCCTTTTGGGATAAGAACTTATCAACGCAAGGGGTTGCGGGTCGTGGATTACCACGTAGTCGCTGTCTATGACCAGTTTCATCGCATTTTCTCTGTTGTATTGGAGGTAAGTTTTCTTCATCTGTTCTGTCAGTGATTCTGGCTTCCCTTGAAGGGCATTGTGGATGGTCTTTGTGATGCTGAAGAATTCGTCGGTGCCTTCTATGACCTTCCACTCCGCATTCAATCCGACATCCTTCATGAGCGGAACAAGTCTGTGCAAAATCTCAGCTACGCCCCCACCAATAGAGGAAGTGGAGTTTACATGGACTACAGATCGATTAGCGAGTTTCTCAGCTAATGTTCTTATTTGATCTATTTCGTTTTCTCCAACGATCTCAGCATAACGGTCCAATGACAGTTGACGGAGGGCAACAGTGCTCATGGGTGTCCCCTAAGAAGGAATCTGAGGCTTGAATAATAGCCTTTTGTGACCTCAGGCCAAGGCAAGGTCAGAAGCGTGCGTGTGTGCATCAATTGCGGAAAAATTGCAGTTGAATCTGAGCTGACTTTCGCTAAATCGGCGTTGTCCGGCGTTTGACGCATCGTTACAAAAAAAATATAAGCAAACAAGTTGGCATAAGCTAAAAATGGTAATCAAAAATGCCAACAACAATGGAAAGTGTGATTTCGGTTCTAGTGCTCATCGCTATCATAACCTCTGCAGGCAGT
>CAYGAE010000158.1:0-2492 GCA_964347855.1 uncultured Candidatus Bathyarchaeia archaeon | reverse complement strand
ACAAGATTGGACGGAAAAGGTCTATACTTCTGGCGAATCTTCTCTACATCCCGGCAAGTGTCCTTTTCTTATACTCTGGAAGCTTTGCTCAGTTGCTCGTTGTCTTCATGGTGTTCAGCGTGGGCGGATGCTTAATCATGCCGGCGTACAATGCCTTGTTGGCCGACATGATTCCCCGAGAGAAACGAGGCCGAATTCTGGGCACAATTGTGACCCTGAACATTCTAGCAACCGTTCCCTCATCGACTCTTGGTGGCTTCCTCTACGACGTCAACCCTGTTCATCCATTCGTTTTCGCAATTATTTTGGGCATCACAGTGAGTTTGATAATACTTTTTACGGTTAAAGAGCCCAAAACGAGAGAAAGATAGACCTAGCTGATTGCGAGTGTTGCTGTTGCCCCACAGTCACACAGACTTAAATAACCTGCTTCAGTACTAGCATTCATGAGAAAGAGAACCAAAATCGAAATTATGGCAGATATACTGAGTATCTGCCGGCGACCTCAAAACAAGACACGACTGCTCTATGAGGCCAATCTGTCCTGGAGCATGCTGAATCGATATCTCGACCAAATGCGCTCACTTCGGCTTCTGGAAATTCATCGTAGCCCGATCAGGTATCAAGCGACCCCAAAGGGCGGAAAACTTGTCGAGATCTGGGAAGAGATAGGCAAAATCCTGACATTCTCCCATTCCTGCTGATTCAAATATTTCCGATCACTTTTCGTCCACGCACCGACGTCTACTACAGTTCTTTCACCAGTTTTTCTCACCTTTCTCGCGCATTGGAAGTTGTTCGCCTGACCACAGTAACAAATTGTGACTACAACAAGTGAGTTCTACTTTTAAACCTCTACTGGTTTAGCATCTCATGGCAAAAGACTGAGAATTCAGAAGGCGCGCGTGCATGTTGTGAATTCTCCTTTCTCTCTCCCCGCGCGCGCCACTTTCCGTCGCAACCTTCTGGTTGACAGAAATGTCAACAAGCTGAAGCCGGACTGCTTCGAGGAGCGATTGTCAGTTGAAGCTGGAAGACTCGGCAGAATTAGGTTCAGCTGTCCAAAAGGCGTAAGGCTCTGGCCGCTCTGTTGGCCGTCATGTTGCTGCTTTATGTTCTTCCACGAGTTGAAGGCCTAGTTGGAATCCTCGGAGATTTTGCCTCACCATATCCTTTGGCACACTGTTTCTGATTGTGGTTTTCATGGCTTCTTGGCTAATGATCCTTGTTGCTTTAGTGAGGGCGCCCAGCATGACCGTGTTGGCGTAGATTTTGCGTTTTAGCTTTGCTTCTGCTGTGCTTGTCGCTGGCACTTGAAAGATTTTTGCTTCTAGCTTCGGGACCATTTTGATCATATCTTTATCTAGAAGGAGGACGCCGCCATCCTTCAAGTTTTTTACATATTTGTTGAGGGCTGGTTGGCTCATGGCGATTAGGATGTCGCACTGTCTGACTTTTGGATACTTTATCACGTGGTCTGAGATTATGACTTCACTTTGTGCGGCGCTTCCACGGGCTTCCGCTCCGTAGCTTTGCGTTTGAACCACGTGTTTTCCGTCGTAAACTGCGGCTTTTGCGAGAAGCTGTCCGGCTAGGACGACTCCTTGTCCGCCGAGTCCTGCGATTCTTATTTCAGTTTTTTCGAGCAGCTTTTTCAGCCTTCTTCAGGGTTTCTTGAAGGTGATCTGTAAACGTCCGTTTCTCTGCGTGTGCGAATTTTCCGACTACGATTTTGCTTACCAGCTCCGTTTCCGTCATTTCGCTGGCTTTGTCTTTTGATATAGTGTTTTGTTTGAACCATCTGAGCATTTCCACGGCGTCTTTCAATCCGACTTGTCTTCCAAACATGGTTGGACAGGGGCTGACTGCTTCAATGAACGCGAATCCGTCTATGATCACAGCTGTTTTCATGGCGTCTTTGAGCTGTTCAAAATGTAAGGTTGTCCAACGCGCTGCGTAGCTTGCTCCTGCCGTGGCTACTAGGCGTGTCGTATCCAGCGGTGGGTCGAAACTTCCATGCGGCGTGGTTGTGGTTTTGATTCCAAGAGGTGTGGTTGGCGCTACTTGTCCGCCTGTCATGCCATAGATCATATTGTTGACCATCACAACAGTGATGCCTATGTTTCTTCGAGCTGCATGGACGAGGTGGCTGAGTCCGATGCTGCCGATGTCGCCATCTCCGCCGAAGACGATAACGTTGAGGTCAGGTCGCATGAGTTTGACGCCAGTGGCCACTGGTATGCTTCTTCCATGAGCTGCATGTATGGAGTCAGCTCTGAAGTAGGGTGAGGGAATCCATGCGGCGCAGCCGATCCCGCTGCAGAAGACGAATTTCTGCATATCGTGGTAATCCAGTTCGTGCAAGGCTCTGAGAAAACAGTTCATTACTGTGAGGCAGCCGCAGCCCTTGCAGAACGGCAATGGCAGGTCTCGTAAATACTTGCGAATTGTGAAGGGTTCGGTCAACTTTTTTTCACGCTCTTTTCGATTTC
>CAYGAE010000157.1:0-2509 GCA_964347855.1 uncultured Candidatus Bathyarchaeia archaeon | reverse complement strand
CCTTGAAACACCATATGCAAGCTCCTAGAGAAAACAATAAGGATTAGCTTTCTACTCTTGCTTGATATTCATCTCTGCTGTAGGTTATGACTGCTAGTGGCGTTGCGATGTGGATAGAGCCGTGTAGGTTCTAGTTTTCTTCCATGGCTTCGTTTTAGGACCTAATCATTTCGTGAATCGCCGTGAGGTTGTTTTTCCATTATCTCTCTGTCTTAACTAGCTGGCCGCGCGGCTCTGCGTTGAATAGTCACCGATTCATAGGTCCTTATATCGAGTGAGTTCCCAGTCTGTGACGTCTCTTTGGAATTCATCCCATTCGGTTGTTTTGATCTCTAGATATTTGTTAAAAACGTGTTCTCCCAAAGTTGTCTTCATGAACTTGCTTTTCTCGAACTCCTCTATTGCTTCTCCTAAGTTTGCGGGCAGAGTTTTTATGTAAAACCTCGCAAGCTTTTTGTCATCAAAGCCGTAGACATCTTCTTCAACCGGGTTGGGTGGGTCAATCTTCTTGTCGATTCCCTCTAGTCCGGCAGCCAGCATGACGGCAAAGGTCAGGTAGGGGTTGCAGCTTGGGTCTGGGCACCGCAATTCCAGTCTGGTTGATTTCTCTCTTCCGACGCTGTATTTTGGAACTCTGATGAGGGCAGATCGGTTTCTTTGAGCCCAACAGATGTACACTGGCGCTTCGTATCCGCGTCTGAGGCGTTTGTAGCTGTTCACTGTGGGGCACACGACTGCTGCCATTTCTCTGATGTGCTTAAGCTGACCGCCCATGAAGTGGTACGCGACTGAGGAGAGCTTGTATTTGTCTGTTTCATCGTAAAAGACGTTGTCACCTTTCTTGTTGAACAAAGATTGGTGGGTGTGCATTCCGCTTCCGTTGACCCCGTAGATAGGTTTTGGCATGAAGGTTGCGTCTAGCCCTTTATTCTGGGCAACTGTTTTTATGGCTTGTTTTAGGATCATCACTTTGTCCGCGCTTTCTAATGCGGCTGAATATTCAATGTCTATCTCGTGTTGGCTTGGGGCACATTCGTGGTGGCTCATTTCGACGTTTATCCCCAATTTTTCGAGGGTGGACACCATAATGGCTCTAATACCGGTTGCTAAGTCTCGTGGAGAAAAATCGAAGTATCCTGCGGTATCGTGAAATGTTCTGTTCTCCTTGGATCTAAACAAGAAGAATTCGATCTCAGGTCCAACGTAGTAGGAGTAGCCTTTCTCTATGGCTTTTTGCTGGGTTCGTTTGAGAAGGTATCGTGGATCACCGACAAAGGGAGTTTTGCCTGGTTCATGGACATCACAGATCATTCTCGCGACGTTCTTCTCGTCTCGTGGCCAGGGGAGCAGTATGTAGGTTGTCGAGTCAGGGACCAATAGCATGTCGCTTTCATGGATCCTCGTGAACCCTTCGATGGAGGAGCCGTCAAACCATTTTCCGCTATCCAGGCAATCTCTCAATTCTCTTGGTGAGATGGTTACGCTTTTCAGGCGACCGGACAAGTCGGAGAACATAAAATCCATGAACTCAACTTTGTCACGTTTCACCTTCTCAATTATCTTCTCGTTCTCCATAGAACCACAACTCTAGGCAAAAGTGTAGGCGTTCAAGCTTTTATGGTTTCGATATTTTGGCTTAGGATTTTTCGTTCATCAAGATGTGTAATTGGTCTATCTAACCGTTTTTTCTAGTCTGGCAAGTTTCTTCTTCTTTCTTCGCTCTTTCCGTTCCTTCTTTTTGAGAGGTTTCGGTTTTCCTCCTCTGAGTTCTCCCCGTTGCCCGCCTCTTCCCCTTCTGCTCACGAACCAGCCTCCTCTTAATTGAGACACGAAACCAAGCAGCTAGGTTTCCTAAATATCTTGTCCCATCATCGACAGCGCGCATACATGGAATTTACCTCGAGCATCTGGTTGTGCGCGGGCACGAAGTTGCCTTTTGCGGGTATCGTGGTAGGTACTTTTCGTCTAGGTGGTCGGAGAAGGGCACCTCAGTTTACGATTTGAGTTTTGCTCGAATATATGAACGTATGTGGTCCAGACGTCGTTTCAGGCTTGGAAGAAGATCTCTGCGTGTGCTCAAGTAAAGAATGACAATCAGGAAACCGCAAAGAAGGTTAAGTACAGCAGTCCCGGCGAGGGAGCTTGTTCCCGCAAACCATATGAGCCTCTCACCCTCGAGCCAACCTCTCCCCGCGATTTCCATGAGCCGTCGAGTTCCCACATAGAGAATGATTGCGGATCCAAAGAGGTATAAGAGACTGTACCTCACAACTTTTGGAGACGTTTCCGAAGTTGTGGAGAAGAACCGAATCGAAAGAGAAATCGTGATAATGACAGCCGCTATTTGCATAATAGAGCCCACAACGCCCAGCAAAAAATCCAATGGATCCATTTCGACCACACTGATAAATATGTACTTTCAGAATCATTTAGCATTTTCGAATTTCCATCTACCTCACATGCTGAACTTGTTCGCGGATTACTGAAGCTTAGAACTCATTCTGGCGGG
>CAYGAE010000156.1:0-2512 GCA_964347855.1 uncultured Candidatus Bathyarchaeia archaeon | reverse complement strand
TTCGGGGATGCCCATCTCCAGAGCGTGGAAACGGTGTCCCGACGCCATCTATCTGCGCCCTAACTTCAAACTATATATAGAAGCGTCCTCGCGTATCATGGACATTCTACGAAAGCATGCCGACAAGCTTGAACGATGGGGCCTGGACGAAGCCTTTCTCGACGTCACCGCCAAGGTCCACAACTTCACAGACGCCGCAAGGCTGGCGAAAAAAATCAAACGCGAGATTCACACCAACGAAAAACTCACCTGTTCCATTGGTGTGGGACCCAACAAACTCGTCGCCAAAATCGCCAGCGACTTCCAGAAACCCGACGGCCTCACCGTTGTCCGAGCTGACGAGGTGGAGACATTCTTGGCTCCACTGCCGGTCCAAAAACTGTTGTGGGTCGGCAAGAAGACTGCGCACAGACTCAACGAAATGGGCATCCACACCATCGGCGACCTCGCAACTGTTGACGTCTCTATTTTGGTGGACCGGTTCGGCACCATGGGCTATCAGTATCACATGTTCGCCCACGGCATCGATACATCAGAAGTTGCCGAACGCGGGGAGATCAAATCCGTCGGCCGCGAGATCACCTTCGAACAAGACACAAACGATTACAGTGCGGTTCTAAAGATGCTAGACGAACTGGGCAAGACAGTTCACAAAGAGGTTAACGAACGCCGACTGCTCTTCAAGACCGTCACCATCAAGATCCGATACAAAAACTTCGAAACCCACACCCACGGAAAGACCCTGCGCGCCTACACGAACAACCTTCACGACCTACAGAAGACCGCGCAGAAACTCGCGCAACCGTATCTCCACGAAGACAAGAAGATCAGACTCGTAGGCGTCCGCGTATCCAACCTCACCTCCAGCAAAGAACAACAAACACTAGTCTAGCGCCCGGGAAGGATCTGGCGGGTGGATCTGTTCGGCTTTGAGTACAGCGTGTACTAATTGATGGCATTAAATAGTCCACCGAGTACACATACACTTGTAAACATGAGTTTAGAAAGAGTGTTGATACTGCTCGTTATCGGAGCCTTCACCATCGCCGCCGTAAGCTCGTTAACTTCGCCGATTGGGCTGGTAACGAAGGAAACGGCGACGGAAATCAGCAAGAAGGCTGAACTCGTGCGAGAGGGCATCGCTACATCTCGCTTCCACCAAGTTTCCGAGGCAACATACCACAATTCTGCTTGGGTAGAGCAGATGAAAAAAGGACACAACAAAGAGCTGTATGCAAAGGTCCCAGAAGGTCACAGCATATGGCACGTGGTGTGGGTCTTCACTGAATTCCCTATCTCAGGCTACACCGTCATTGTCATCGTGGACGCTGAAACAGGAAGAATCGCTCACGAGACTTTGGGAATCGGGTTTGGATGAGTCTTTTATCGCCGAGGGAATTTGCTGTGTTAATTGAGTTGATTTTCATCTTTTTCAGTTCGCTTCTACTGATTTACAGCGCGTCGCGCTATCTCCAGCGGAGAATCAAGAGCCTGCTGTACTTTACGGTGGGCTTCGCGTGCTTGACGTTGTCAATGACCCTTTTGCTGCTTGATTCCTTGGTGTGGTTCCCAGCAACGATAACCATGTTGAGACTTATTGAAATCGCGGGGCTGGGTCTCTACATGTGCTTCACTATAATGGCGATACTAGCCTTGAGAGAATCCATGAAACTCGACTGAGTTGGACCTAGGATGCGCGCGCGGGTTGAGTTCCGACATAATCTTCTCATAGAGCGGATTGTCGTTAAACAGGTTTAACCCCCGTAAGCTTTCCCTGAAATGTCAGAGTAATGCCTTTAGAGCGCCGTAGGATACTGTCTCTGTAATCTCTTCCACGAACCTGATATGTTCAGTGTTGTCAGACGCGAGGGCGCCCTTCAAGATTATGGGTTTAAAGTCAAAGTCTTGTGCGCCTCTATATGTAGATAGAACGCAATATTCTGCGCAAAACCCCGTCACAATGAGAGTGTCAACTCCCAGCGTCCGCAGTTTCTCTGCAAGTCCTGTTTTTGTGAAAGAGTTGCCGTAGGTCTTCACAATGCGTATGTCTTTGGGCTTGAGCTTCACACTCGTATGCACATCAAAGCCTGATTTTCCAGGGACAAGCTCTCGCTCAGCGCTCTTGTGCTGGATGGCGACGATGGGTAGATTTTTTTCCCTGAAGAGGTCTATGGCTTCATTTATGTAATCGACGGCTGATTTCAGAGAATCCGAGCAGGCTTGGTTGATGTTGAAGAATTCATTCTGAACATCGATTACGAGTAAGGCGGGTTTCATGCTTCAGTTTCTCCTTCCTAGCTTCATGGTTGATTCTCTTTGTAGCTGGTATTACGGATAGATATCCTTATTTCTTTAAAACCATTGCCAACCTTTTACAAGTTGAACCTTGCGCGCGCCCAATTTGGATGTCCACCGTATACCAATACCCCTACTCATGGTGCGTGACAGTATCCTTCGAGCAATACCTTAATATAGCACCTGTCAGTGTCTTGCGTTGATAAAACGTATCGAT
>CAYGAE010000155.1:0-2609 GCA_964347855.1 uncultured Candidatus Bathyarchaeia archaeon | reverse complement strand
TATTCATGATTCTTTGGGTGAGTCTTGGATAGTTCTCTTGGGGAGAGCCCAGTGGAGGTAACATGAATCCCTGAAAAACTTTGCGTCGAGTTTCCTCTCCAGCAATAGCTACTAACCTCGCCCCTATATCAGGCAACACGTTTCTCGCGCCCAAGATTGATGTGAAGTAGATGTAGTATTCATTCTTCTGTGTAAAGTTGGAGTAGCGAGCAATCGCAACAAGCCTTTCCCAAGAGTTCTTATCTTCCTCAATAAGAAGCGAGACATAATCTTTGAGCGCCTCTAGATCTGCGGACTCGAACATCATATTCTTTCGCCGAAGATGCTCCTCAAACTCTCTTACTGCGTTCACCGCAGATTCGATATCTTCTGTTTTCAACTTGCGCGCTTGGAGATGTTTTCTAAAATGATCTTCCCTCAATATCTTCTCACTCACCAAACCGTTGGCAGGGAACCGTCTTCCATTGCGTTTGACACAGTCGTTTCACCATATTCTGCTTTTACTCCAGCTTCTCGTAATTTCTCCGCGTGCGCGCATTTGCTATCAGCAGTTGCGATGATAACTGGCAATTTCGAGCTCATTGGAAAGCCTTCTACCCGAAACAATGTAAAGCTACCATTAATGATTTCAGCAGTCATATGACGGCAATGATGCTGCGGCACAGGTCACATGTGCACACGAAGACGCGAAATGCGAGAAACCAGAAACCTCAAGATCTCTTCAAACGCCTAGCAACCAGTTCAGAACACCTTTCACAGAAGGAACCCTTCTTACGATCAGTGTCCACAATGGAGTTTGAAAAAAACATCACACACGACGAATCCCTACAGTGGGACAGCCCCGCAGTGTGCCCAACCTCATGAACAGCCTCTTTTACACAACGCTCAACAAAGAGTTGTCTATCCGAAGCATGACCATAAAATTCTTGTCTCAACCTCGAGAGGGAGATGATTGCCACTATGCCTGGACACTCAGCCTCACCAAAGACAAAGTTCAACCCAGACGCGTACAAGTCTACATCCGTCACCCCCAGAATCCGATCCGCGTCCAAATCGTGAACGAAATCCCGAATCTTCATCAAAATCTTCGAAGAATTATACTGCCGTCTCCCTGAACTGTACGTCTCTTGTGGAATTGGCATCTCTTGCTTAAGAACCGAACAGGTGACTTCGGGAAACGCGGTCCCTAAACTCTTTTGGATAGTCTGGACAACCTTTTCATCAACGGAGCCGATGCGCACGACGGCTAGTCTCATCCTTTTCCCTCAAGGGTATAGACCTCCCCTGCCTTCGGCGCCACAGCCTTTAGTCCGACCTCATCGCGTATCCATTTGGCGAACCGTCCACAGTTCCCTTCAGCTCCATGCACGACATAGACCGTGGGAGTTCCCTCAACCTCTTTCACCGTCTCCTGAAGCTGACTCGCCCCAGAGTGCGACGAAAAATCAAAGAACGCAATCTGCGCCTTCACTTTCCGTAGCTTCCCATCGATAACGCATCTCCCCTTTTCAAGCAATTCTCGCCCCGGCGTGCCCGGAATCTGATAACCCACCAGAAACACAGCGTTCTGCTTTTTCTTCCCCAGTTTCTGTATGTAGAAGGCAGCAGGGCCTCCCTTCAACATCCCCGCTGGCGATATGATCACCCCCGGCTTTTTCGCTGCCTTTCTCCGATCTCGCCACCCCTCGACCCACTCTGCCGCGTGAATTGCGTTCATGAACAACTGAGAATCCCGCAGGTATGAAGTATAGTTCATCAAAACTCGGTTCACCTTCCGCGCCATCCCATCCATCGTAATAGAATGCTCAAAATGATGAGCCGCTAGAATGCATGCCACTTCTTGGGAGCGCCCTACGCTGAAGGCGGGAATTAGAGCCGTACCTCCGTTCTCTACAACTTCCGTAACGCGCTCAATGAATTCTTTCTCCAACGTGGTTCGTTCTCTGTGATCTTCATCGGCGTATGTGCTTTCCACGATTATTGTATCAAGTTTGCCATAGTCTCTGTCCGCACCGGGCAGTAATCGTGTCTCTATGGTGTTGTAATCACTGGTGTAAGCTAGCCGATGGTGACCTGTTGCCACTAGAGCTTGGGCGCTTCCAGGTAAGTGCCCCGCGTGGAGAAGCTGAAGGTTGATGTCACCCAGCTTTTTTTCTTCCCTGTAGTCAAGATGAACGCAGTTTCTCAGCATAGAGAGCAACTCGATGTATTCAAAGGGCAAGTAGTAACCACTAAGATGTATGAAGTCGGAAATGAGCAGTTTTGCCAGATCGAAGGTCAACTGTGTTCCATACACAGGTTTCTTCTCTTGGATGTGAAAAACAGGAACCGCACCCGAATGATCGAGGTGGCCGTGGGTCAGAACTATGGCGTCGACTTCTTTGGGTGGAACGTGCATTGGGAAACCGGGCTCATGGTTCAGCATGACGCCATAGTCCAACAGCAATTGAACCTTTTTCGTTTTGAGAGCTATTGCTACCCTTCCCACCTCTCTTGCTCCTCCTAGAAACTTCATCTTCAACGAAACCGCATTCACCACCGGTTTGAGTCAGCTAGTCAGGACATTCTTGGATTGTTAGATTTCTTTCAACATTTAAATAGTATCCTTG
>CAYGAE010000154.1:0-2626 GCA_964347855.1 uncultured Candidatus Bathyarchaeia archaeon | reverse complement strand
ATTGGAAATGCCATTTCTTCTTTCGGTCGAGAGCCGGAGGGGTCACTCCTCTCTGAATACGCGGTCCGACCAAGTCTTGGATAACAGGGAGAGGTCGCAGAATTCCATCATAAATTTGTCCAATCAGGCCTGGGCCAAGCTCTGCAGATAAAGGCTTGCCTGTTCCCTCAACTTTCTCGCCGGGTTTTATCCCTGCGGTCTCCTCGTAGGCTTGTATCGCTGCCGTTTCGCCTTCAAGGCGGATGACTTCTCCAATCACTCCGGCTTCTCCCACTCTCACGAGCTCGTACATCCGCGAACCCGCCATTCCTTTGGCAAGAAGGAAGGGACCCGCGACACGGGAGATTTTGCCAGTCCTTAACAAGTCAAATCACCGTCACCATAATTTGCGGAAAAACTTTTGTCACAACTTGACCTCGATTCCTGCTTTACGTCTGATGAGCTCAACTATGAGATCAGTTTTCATTTCGATTGGGCCTTCTGTACTCGGAATCGGGATAATTAATGGATACTTACGCTCAATAATCTTTTCAATCGTGTCATAGATTTGGTTGACTACACGCTGCGTAACAAGAATGATCGCCAAATCAGGTTCCTCCGAAAGTTCGCGAATGCACTTTTCAGCTTCTTCAGCATTCTCCACACCATAAGCAGCTTTTAGTCCAGCTAGTTTAAAGCATGTTATAGTATTCTTGTCTGCTACGAGAGCAATTCCGGCCATAAACTTGCTCCTCTTCAAGAGATTATACAACTACTTAATTCCTTGTCTCTTAAAAATTAGATGCGTGAGTCTCCTGTATTCTGACTTCAAACGATGGTTGAGTTCCGCTCGTGCGATATCCTTTTTGGGGTATGAGAGAAACGTATAAATCTGAAAGTTTGTCCGTTATAGTCTTCGGCGCGAGTGATACCTTGGTTTGGCAGAGCTTTCGAGCAAGTTCCAAGACAACAGTATGTAGAGATGTGTACTATTGAATTTGAGGGATAACCTATGATTTGGATGTATGCTATGCAGGGAAAACAACTCTCTGCAATCGATATAACTTCCCTCAAAGAACTGAATGACTTCTGTAGTAACGTCGACTGGTGTTGGATTGACATTTTTCATCCAGACGAAAAAGAAGCTGAAATCATTTCAGAACTGCTTGGAAATGAACCAAAGATTGTGGAAGATATTGAAAGAGAGATGCACAGCCCTTCAAAAATACACCCAAAGTATGAAAAGCTTCATGACTACGTTTTGCTTTCCATCCCCTCTGTTAACCTCGAAGAACGACTACGAATATGCCCTATCTTTATGATCGTAAAGAATAAAATGCTTATCACGTGGGGAGAGGAAAAAGAGCACGGGCACTCAATGATCATCAAGTCCACAATCAGACGGTTTAGGGAACACGCAGAGGAAGGTGGAGAACTGAATTCATCTTTGGCAATCGGCATGTTGTTTCGCGAGATTGCGTTCAAGAACTCAGAAGTTATGTTGTCCATTAGAGAACTAATCGACCAAATTGAGGAGAAATCCCTTAAGGAAGCTGGAGAAAAACGTACTGTATACTCTATTTTTTCACTTAAAAGGCAGATTTCCACCTTTCATCGGCTTCTGATAACTGAGAAGGAAATCATTCTTGACATAAACGAGACGATGATTCCCCGCATTGTGCTCGATGAAAAGGCGAAACCAATCGTAGATGATGCAATAGAAGATATCAATCGACAACTTGACTTCGTAGATTCCTACAACAGATCTCTAGACAGCATTCTGACCCTTCAAAACTTAACCTCAATTCATAGAGTTGAAAGCTCGATAAACTACCTTACAATTATCTTAGTAATTGGCACAGTCATCTTAATAATCTTGGAGATCTTAGGGAAGTTTGGTTTAACATCGGGCGCGCATTAACGCCGCTCCGCTGTGTCATACCTGTTTAGCGCGCGCATTTAGAACCGTTTCCCGATTGTCGAGCGCGCATTCGAATTCCAGATTTACATTCCTCCCAAGAGAAATGCCGCTAGGGATGAACACATTGCGATTCCGCCGTAGACATAGACTTTCTTATAGCGTCTCTTCAAAGTCATAAATCCAAGCATCAGGCAACTTACGTCAGCAAGGATTATGGGAGGTATGTAAAGCCAGGTAACGAGGCCCAGTATTGTAGGCAGCCAAACGATGGCACCGCACAAGAAGAACGCTGTGCTTGCTAGATACTTCGACCAATCTGGCGGCGGCTCTAACCCTTGCACCATGTCTCCGCGCGAGTGGATGAAATCTTTTGCAATAGATCCTCCAACATGAGGAAGGGCCGTTATCAACCCGAACAGCACGCTCTTCAGGCCAGGGAAAGCGGCGAAAGGAAACACTGACCAGATTAGAAAGGCAGTTAGTGAGGCTCTCAAAATAGACTTGATGTTGAAGAAAACTATTGCGATTGCAGTAGCCATTGAGACGAGGTAGATGGCGAATTGGTACAATCGTAACGTTGAGGCGAATAATACTCCTGCCACTAGGAGGATCCCGCTCAATGCATAGGCTTGACGACTTGTGATTAGTCGTTTTGGAATTGGCCGCTGCGGATGCACTATTCGGTCGCTTTCACGGTCACGGGCATCATCAAGAAAAAAGATTGAA
>CAYGAE010000153.1:0-2763 GCA_964347855.1 uncultured Candidatus Bathyarchaeia archaeon | reverse complement strand
GAGGTACGGTTTCGGGCTGGTGTTCCTTCAGGATCTTCAGGATCTTCTCACGCGCTCGGGTAATCATGTCCTTACAACCAGCTGTGTTCCACATCCCATATCTGGTTCTGTCAATCAGTGTTGGCAGCCAATGCTCCTTTTTCAAATGTTCAAGAGTGTGTTTATGAGCCAGATAATGTCCTCCGGCTCCAACCTCACAGATGACATCCGTTGCGAGCGTCTCATCATTTAGCTCCATGCCGTTTCTTATTCGTGTATAGGCGCCGGCAAGTTCGTCAAGCATAACTACCGTCTCTAGACTTCCAGTGACCCCTGACTCTATGTAGCCGATGTCATGTATCAAATTGGTGCCAGAGAGCATCGCCATCAACAGGGATGTTGCCGCTTCCGCGATGGCTTGTTCGTCAGGCAACTTTGAATCCGAGGGCCCTCCGGTGCCGAAGAACGGCAATCGGTAGTGTTGAGCTAGTTGTGCAGCGGCGGCGTTGATCAGGCTGAATTCAGGCGCTCCGTAGGCCATTGCTCCTGTGCGCATGTCCATAATGGTTGACACGGTGCCGCAGATGAATGGGGTTCCCCTTCGCAGCACCTGGGTGAGGATAAGGCCGGTGAAGCTTTCGACAAACGATTGAACCAGCGTACCTCCAAGTGTAACGGGGCCAGTGGCTCCAGCTTGTACGCATGGAGCATAAAGGGCGGGAAGTCCTTCTTTGGCGAACTCCATCAGAATATTTACCGCTTTCTCATCGTGTCTCAAAGGAGACGCAGGCTCACAATATATGAACACTATCGGTTTCTTCTTCAGCTCATCCAACCCTCCTACGATCAATGAGGCAAATCTGATGACGTCCCGAGCACTCTGAGGGCTATAGACAATTGCCATAACCGGTTTTTCCGTGTTGAGAAAAACTGCTTCGAGCTCATGAAGATCTTGAACCCTCTCTGGGCAATCGAGAGCTAGGCAAAACTGTGCGGACACGTGAATGTTCGTCAGGGCATCTGCCACTCTTGCGGCCTTGGCCACCAACTCTTTTCTTCCCCTCACTCTCTCCCCAGTCACCGGATCTATCACGTTCACGGTAGTACTGCCCAGCACAAGGTGGCTTCTATCTTTCTCGAGCTTGACTCTGTATTTCAGGTCTCTACCATATAGAGTAACAGATTTCGGGGCACTCTTGATCGCGTCCTCCACCATAAATTGCGGGATGAACGCTAACCGCTTTTTTTCGTCAACTTCCGCTCCAGCTTCACCTAGCAATTTGAGTGCTTGAGGACTATGCATTTCAACGCCCGTTCGTTCAAAAACGTCTAAGATAGATAGGTGTACCCTTTGTAACTCATCCTTTGAGAGAATATTCAGTTTTGGTTTCATACGTCGTCACCAATCTTTGTACACAAATTAACGGGGCTGACACAGTTGCCTTTCAGCTTCTCCTATAATTCTCCTCATTTTCTTTTGTGTCTCAAGTGTTAGAGGCGGAGGCTGGTGCTCTCTCAAGATTTTCTTCACCCTCTCCTTGGCTACGACACGTATATCTTTCCTTCCAGTTTTTGTCCACCGCACCTCACTTGACCTATCGAAGAGCCTCGACATGTAAACCTCTTTTTCAACATGTTTTAATGTGTGAGGGTGCGAGAGGAAATGATTTCCAGGCCCGACGCTTTCGATTACGTCAATGGCCAAGGTTTCACGGTTGACTTCGAATCCCCGTACGATTCTCTTGACCATCCCAACGACTTCGTCGCAGATTACGGCCATCTCTAAGGATCCGATGCTTCCACCAGCCAAATAACCACAGTCATGAATCAAATTCGTACCACTGAGTGCAGCGACAAGCGCGTTCATCATTACTTCTGCCCCAGCTTGAGCATCGGGAATCTTTGAGTCACTACAGCCACCCCAACCAAAAGATGGTAGATCATAATAGGACGCCAACTCTGCATTTACAACGTTGCCCAAGGCAAACTCGGGCGATCCGTATGCACATCTACCCGTTCGCGGATCCATCAACGTCACATACGCGCAAAGAACAAAAGGGGAGCTAGGGTTCACCAGCTGCGTTAACGTCAATGCAGCCAAGTTTTCAGCGTTACTTAGTACTGCGGCGCCGGCAAGTGTTACCGGTGCCGTGGCTCCAAGCATTGGCATCTGCCCCATAACTATCGGCACTTCATTCTGCGCTGCCTCTATGATATTTTCGCTAGAGACATCGAAGACAAGGGGCGACGGCATTTCAGCATATAATCCGAATGGAGGTTTCCTCCGCACCTCCTCCTCACCCCCGGAAATTGCTGCACCCATCTCTAAAACTTTCCTCATGATGAAAGCCCCCGGTGCTGCGAACACGATTGGTTTAGCCGTGTTGTTCAGAAGAGCATCCCACTCGTGCAAGTACTCTACCTCGTGGGGCACATCGTAGGCCCCTGCAATTGTCATGATGAAATCCATGTTTGGAATAGCGTCGCCTAACCTTGTCGCTTCAGCAACATCTGTTTTCCTCGGCTTTCTCCACTCTCCTGTTTCAACATCCAAGATGTATGGCGTTGGAGTTCCACCGAACCCAAAATGAACTCTTCCGTCTTCGAGGAGTATAGCTCTCTCGGCATGGCGCCCGTAAATTTTGAACTTGTTTGGTGCTCTACGCAGAGCGTCCTCAACCAAGTTTGCAGGTATCTTAACATTCTTCTTTTTGGGGTCGACTTCTGCTCCAGCTTTGGAAAAAACCTCTAGAATTTCGTGTGACGCAGACTTCATTCCTGTGC
>CAYGAE010000152.1:0-2765 GCA_964347855.1 uncultured Candidatus Bathyarchaeia archaeon | reverse complement strand
ACGGGATTAGAGGATATGTATGAGATCAAACGACGCTATGGAAATCTGTTGGATAGGTTGATTACCAAGAAACTGGCTCCGCCAGATTTCAGGCAAGCATTCGAATCGGACTGAGAAGATATCAAGACCGTAATTTATTTTAAATAGCGCTAAACAAAATGGTAACTCCATGTTGTAAAGGTTGGATGTATATGCCCAGTGTTTTTGATGTGAACGCGGATGATTGGGAGAGAGAGGTGCTACAGGCTGACAAATTGGTTGTAGTCGATTTTTGGCATGAACGGTGTCCTTGGTGCTTGAGGCTCAATCCCATTTACAGTGAGGTAGCCGAGGAGTACAAGGACAAAGTAAAGTTTGCAAAGTTAAACGTCTTAAAGAGCCACGAAAATCAACATCTCGCCACTAAGTACGGGATTATGGGCACCCCCACCCTAATCTTCTTCTGCGATGGAAGGCCAGTTGAGACGGCTACTGGCTTCCAACCGAAGGAGCGGCTTACGCAACTGGTGAATGCCGTGATGGGCAAGGCCCCAGAATGTATAAAGCAGAGCACAGCGCTCAAACCCTAGATGCTTGCTAGCCCTGAACATTCGACTTTAGCTTCAGGCCTCACGTTCTTCGATTAAAGCTAGACGCCGGCGAGATAGGCTAGGCAACTCACCTGCCCTGTCACAAAGATGCACGGGCGAGCGCAAGTCTTATATCAACCCTTCAATACAGGGTGTAGCTACATTAGGAAGGAGAATTGAGATGCCTGAAAAATATGAATGCTGTGGACGGACCTTTAGCACGAAAGAAGAGCTAGATGCCCATAAAGAAAAAATGCACCACACAAGCTGTAGTGGCTGCCGTTAATTAGTCGACGGACCGCTAATCTCTTCAAGCTTCACTACGCCTACCGCGAAATACTGACGTGCGGACGTTCTTCCCAATTAGGGGTCTATGAGTTTCTGCAACCACGCGCGCGCATTCGTGTCAAACTTTGTGTCAAGTGCGCGTACCGAAAATATCTAGGCAATGCCTTGCACAGAGGGCTTCACCAGCTGCGTGCGCGGAGTTTACAGACGCGTTGTTCGAGTGGGTGACCCTCTGAAACACTCTCATTCTTCGACTTCACAAATCCACAACTCTGACGTCCCTAACTGCCCCTTCCACCAAATCTTTGACATCCAACGCCTCCTCCGCCCTCACCACATCCTCCACCTTCGCCCTTGTCGCAGGCTTCCCGGGAACAGCTTCACACCCCGCTGCTCTGTGACTGGAAACCTCGTACACGCCAATCCTACGCGCTAGCCGCTCGATCTCCGCCTTATCAAACCCTAAGACGGACCGGTGCATCGGAAAGTTCTGAACAGCCGCGCTTAATACCCTCAAGTTGCATAGAGTCTGACTGGCCTGCTCCCCCAAAGCCTCTCCAGTCACAATCCCCTCAGCCCCCATCCGCTCAGCCAGTTCCTCCGCAATACGGTACATCATCCGCTTGCAGAGGATGCACGTCAACCGTCTAGGACACTTCTCTACTATTTCTTTAAGATTCTCGCCATGAGGAACCACGTGGAGGCGCCTAGGAAAGCCGACAGCCCAATCCATCAAAACTCTAGCCACTTCAACCGCCCGCTGAGTGGTAGATTCATCCGTGAAAGGGGTATTATCGAAATAAACCATTCTGACTGGCGCTCCCCGTTTCATAACCAACCACGCAGCAACCGCAGAATCAACACCACCGCTCACCAAACCAACAACACGTCCCTGCGACCCCAGAGGAAAGCCTCCGACACCCTCCACAACGGCATCATAAACGAAGGCCTTCTCATCTCTAACCTCAACCCCGAGGCGCACATCTGGCGCATCCAAATCCACCTGCAAGCCTCGATTCTCCCCGAAAACTTCCAAAACCCGACGTCCAACCTCCTTACAAACATCGCCACTGGAATACGGATGGGTACCAACACGTCTGCACTCCACCGCAAAACTGCTCCCATCCGACAACACCTGACCAGCCAAAAATACACTCTTGTCCGCAATATCCGCAAGCTCACTCGAAGTCTCGGACGCAGGCGAAACAGAAGAAATCCCGAACACTCTAGCTAACCGAGATGCAACCTCAACAGCAGACCCAGTTTTGACGATGATCCGACCACGCAAGCGAACAAACTCATCATACGCTACGCCAAAACGTTTCAACGTACGCTTCATGTTACGCAACAGCAGACGCACGTACCTACGCCTAGTCCAAGTTCTCTTTAACCACACTTCCCCACCGAACCGAACGATAACAGAGTCAAATCTAGGCTCGGACAAACTTAGCCTCATCCCGCAGACTAAATCACGTAGGCGCTTAATATTGATACCGAAGTCAGCAGATACATCTCCGGAGCATCATCGAGACAGCAGCCAGAAGACCCTAAAGATCTCTACGAGGCTTCACCAAACAGAATGAGCCACCTCTAGTATATTACGGTAAGAGGAAACTTCTGGTTTCCGAAATAACCTAAAGAAAGCCCCATTTCCAAGAAGATGTTGGCGCCCAAAAATGAAATGTGTGCTCCAATGTCCGAAATGCACTTTTCCTTTAATGTTTGCAAATCTTAAAGGCTCCCTTCACTATTTTTGCGCCAACTGTGGATACAAAGTCGTCTTCCAACTTGACAGACGAGGCCGCTACGTGATAACTAAAGGTTGAGCGCCCTGAAGCCATAGGGCATCCGCGCCTGCGAAGAAACCTCAGCAGAAACTCTCCAGAATCCGAGAATAGTGAAGGTTAC
>CAYGAE010000151.1:0-2770 GCA_964347855.1 uncultured Candidatus Bathyarchaeia archaeon | reverse complement strand
GACGAAACATTGACATGACCTTGGTCGTGCACAACAACATGGTTCTTGGCTTGACTACGGGCCAAACAACGGCCACCAGCCAGAAGGGGTTCAAGACAAAATCGACTCCCTTTGGCTCCATACCTATCGCGTTAAATCCAATTGCCCATGCTCTGGTCAGCAACGGCACGTTTGTGGCTAGGGGATACTCTGGAGATATGAAGCACCTTACAGGCTTGATGGTAGAAGCCATTAAGCACAAAGGCTTTGCCTTTCTTGACGTTTTCCAACCCTGCGTGACCTTCAACTATCTCAACACTTATGACTGGTTCCGCCAACGAATCTACAAACTGGAAGAGGAAGGGCATGATTACGCCGATAGGGAGAAAGCTTTAGCGAAGAGCTTCGAATGGGCAGAAAGGATACCCATTGGAATCTTCTACAAGGAAGAAAGACCCACGTACCGCGACAGTCTTCCACATGTAAAAGACATACCGCTCACAAAAATACCAATAGACAATGTAGGCGTTACGCCCATCCTTGAGAGCATGATGTGATTCACCAAAAGCAGATGAAATTTTTCTACTCTAATTGACTGCTCTGCGCGCGCTTAGTTACTAGATCAGGCCCCTTGATAATTCGTCTTAGTAGCTTTGTCGGTAGCCTTGGCTTGTGAGTTACGAATTTACCATTGTACAGTAAGGTGAAAACACCCGAAGGCCCTGGCGCAAACTGCGCCTGCTTACAGTTCTCCAACTTCTCAAAGTTTACCGGGATTCCATATTTTTCTTGGCAGGAATGGATATGCTTTATGGCTCCGTCTATATATGGGCACTGATCCGAATATACAACTGTGAGTCCAGAGGCAAACCTCTTACAACGCGCGTCCCAGCCATCATTGAACCGTGGTAGTGGTGCATCTTGGAGCTGTTTGACAAGCAGCTGAAAGTGAGGTGGAGCCCTTTGGATCAGTCGAAACCCATTTTTCAAGAAGAATTCCTTTCCCGGTAACCAAGGCTCATCGCTAGTGACAATAGCGACTCCATTCGTCCCTCTTGCGTCTTCCATGCATTTCTGAAGAAGCAATCTACCGTAGCCGTGTCCTGCCATTCGTACCCATATACAATGTATGAATACATAGTTCCTAGCCTCTACAGTTCTCCATGCATACTCTCCGGGGACATACTCGATGAACCCGGCTTTCTTACCCTTCACCACTAGTTTCTTCATACGCAAACCTTCTTTGAAGCGGTCCTTGAACCAGTCCATCTTCTTCTCGATGCCATCCCGTCGACGTTCTATCTCCACACAAAAGATGCCTTCATCTGAAACATTGGCTGGCGTAATGTCACGAATATCAACATTCTTCATAGCTGGTTATTGACCAGAAGCCAAAATTTATGTCTTCGGTCTTACGCAGCATGCGCGAAAGACTTATATGATTTCGAAAATGACTCCTGAAACTCGACAAGGACAAAATCACAAGGGAGAATAGTTTTGACTTCTGAAAAGACTTTCTCTCTAACGGAGCTAAACAAGCCGAAAGACTGGACAGATCTGACCGAAATGGCGAAGAAACACGTGCCAATAATCGAGGTTTCGTCAAGAGTCAAAGCAAGAGAACCTTTCACCGTCAAGATCAAAGTCGGTGGAATCGATGGCGTAGAGCACCCCAATACCTTAGGCCACTGGATAAATTGGATGGAGCTCTACTCTGGCGAACGTCTAATATCCCGAGTGGAGTTCGAACCGGAAATGTGCGATGGGTACGTGGTCAACCTGAAGGTAGCCTTAACTAGGACGACGACATTGAGGGCTAGAGAATTCTGCAACTTACATGGTGTGTGGGAAGGAAAAGCGAAGCAAGTTACAGTCGAGTGAACCCGTCACCCGATGGTGCCCATGTTGTTTCGTTAGAGTCCAGACGACTAGAAAGATGGGAAAAGCTACTCCGGTGCCTTTTCAGCACAGAAGTAATCACCTGAAAGGGTGCAGTCTAAGTAGACTTGACAAGATGGACATAAGCATCCGCCCCTTGCGATTTCTTTGACGCTCTTTCCCCTCGCACAGAAAAGCCACTCATCAGATCCCGGATAACTTGGACAGCTCCCACAGAAATCCCTGCAAGTTTCCTCATTCTTTTCGTTATCTTGCACTTTCATCTTTTCATCGCATCGTAATTACTTCTGCTCATCTAATAACAATTTTGCGCGCGCAACAAGTTCGAAAGTTTTTTATTCATACAAACAGAGTTAGGTGGAGGTGTTCCTTATGGGTAAGAAAGGAAGAGAAATAGTGAAAGTTAACATCAAAGAATTGCTGACAGATCTCAACAGTGCCTATGCCGATGAATGGATAGCCTTCTTCTATTATACCTGGGCCGCAGATTTCATTGAGGGACCAGATTACCCAACAGTGGCCAGCGAACTCGATAGGATTGCAAAAGAAGAGTTCGAGCACATGTCAGAACTGTCTGACAGAATCCTCGAGTTGGGAGGGGAACCTGAAAGAGATATTGAAGACTTGCAGACAATAGCAACCTGCAAGAAAGTCGTCTTCCCAAAGAATGAAAGAGATCTTGAGAGTGTGCTCAACGCTGTTGCCGAGGCAGAAGGATGCGCAATCGATGTGTACAACAAGCTGCTCAAGAAAGTCTCTGCCTGCTATGACAAGGATGTAAGAACCTTCCATCTAATCGAACACATACTATCAGAAGAAATTCAACACGAAGAAGCCTTTGAAAATCTGCTGGAGAAGAAGAGAAGATAACTATTCAAGGTAGTCCTAATTT
>CAYGAE010000150.1:0-2911 GCA_964347855.1 uncultured Candidatus Bathyarchaeia archaeon | reverse complement strand
GACGATAAAACTAAGCTCGTGGCCATAACCCACATCTCCAACGTCTTAGGAGGGATAACACCAGTCAGAGAGATAACTGAAATAGCTCACGAACATGGAGCATATGTCCTCATCGACGGCGCCCAATCTGTTCCTCACGTGCGAGTAGACGTTCAGAAGATTGGATGCGACTTTCTCGCTTTCAGTGGGCATAAAATGTGCGCGCCAACCGGATCAGGGGCCCTATACATTAGAGAAGAGTTAATCGATGAGGTTGAGCCCTTGTACATTGGCGGAGGAACGATAGCAGACGTAGGTATGGACCACTACGAGCTTGAGCAGGGTTCTGCCCGTTTTGAGGCTGGGACACCTGCGATTGCCGAGGCCATCGGCCTAGGAGCCGCAGTAGACTATCTGAAGAAAATAGGGATGGGGAATATTGAGGAATATGAGAGAAAGCTTACAGAAAAAATGTACGACGTATTAAGTAGAATCCCCAAGGTTGAGATTTATGGGCCAGAGCCGAAAAACAGAATCGCCATTATGACGTTCAATGTCGGAGACCTGAATTGCCATGATGTGGCCTTAACGCTTGACGTTTCAGCAAATATTATGGTTCGCTCGGGACATCACTGCGCCCTTCCTCTCACTAAACATATCATCCGCAAACCAGGGACGATCCGAGCTTCTGCCTATTTCTACAACACCGAGGAGGAGGCTAACAAATTCTTATCAGCTGTGACTGAAATATCTGAAAAATTAACCGAATGAAGGCGTGTGCCTCAACTTTTTATGCATCCTGACCCTTCATCAAATGGAATACCGATGCAAAAGGCTACACCACCCTGGGAAATCCAACGTAGGTTGCGGGTTAAGGCTGAGGAGGAGACTAGTCCTCGTTATGGCTCTAGGCCAGAGGAAAGACCAATCGAAGAGTACATAAGATTTGGACTAATAAACTTGGATAAGCCGCCTGGTCCCTCGAGCCACGAAGTCACTGCATGGACAAAACGTCTTTTAAGAATTCAGAAGGCGGGCCATGGGGGAACCCTAGACCCAAGAGTCACTGGCATTCTTCCCATAGCACTCCTTGAAGCCACAAAGATAATCCAGGCTCTGCTCCAATCTGGAAAAGAATACATCTGCATCACAAGGCTCCACTCCAAAATCCCCAATGAAAGTATCAAGGCGACTCTAGAAGAGTTCACTGGAACAATCTACCAGAGACCGCCGCTAAGGGCATCGGTCAAACGAAGGCTGAGAAAGAGGAAAATCTACAGTCTAACACTCCTCGAAGTTCAAGACAGAGACATCCTCTTCCAAGTGGCATGTGAGGCAGGCACCTACATACGCAAACTGGCCCATGATATAGGGGAGGCGTTGGGCTGCGGAGCCCACATGAGAGAGCTACGCAGAACGCGGTCAGGTTCTTTCACAGAGGCCCAAGATCTAGTCACGCTCCATGATGTGGCATACATATATGATGAATTGAAAGAAACCAATGACGAACGACTACTGCGAAAGTTTATACAGCCGATGGAGAAGGCATTAGAACATATGCCTAAAATTATCATACGCGACTCAGCCGTAGATGCGATATGCCATGGAGCAGACCTTGCCGCACCAGGCGTCTTGTCGCTGGAAACAGAGATAGAACCGAAAATCACAGTAGCCATCCTCACGCAGAAGGGAGAAGCTGTGGCACTAGCGAAGGCGCTATCAACGACAGAAGAGATACTGAAAATGGACCACGGGATAGTCGCGACCACTCAGCGGGTTTTGATGCCACGTGGAACCTACCCGAAAATGTGGCGGGGCTCTCCGTAGACTCAAAAAGCTAAAAATATAGCTAAAACATTCTTTCTAGAATGAGCCGGGGTCTCCTAGAGCAGAAGTACTGCGGGGAATCAGGTAGGGAGCAGATTCGGTTTAACAGAAGCTCAGGCCTGGAGTCAATTATGGAAAGCCTGTGACCCCTCGGGGTCGCGTGGGTTCAAATCCCACCCCCGGCGCCACAGTTCCACCCACGGTCTGCATCTCGTATCGCACTATTTACGTTTTCTAAAGATCTTAATACCTTCGTCAACGAACTCCGTGACGTACTCGTATCCTGCTTCCACCAAGGCGCAGGCCTCTTCAACCGTCTTGGCAACTTTGGAAATGAAGTCGTCATCCCCCGTATTGATCAGCTGAGTGTATTTCAGCGTGTTGTTGATGTTTCTATGGCCAAGCATCCTCATGACGTGGAGGATGTCCTTGGTTCTGTGGTATTCCATGGCGGCTTTCCAATGCCTGAAGGTGTGGAAAGTGACCTTTAGTAGCCTGGAATTCTTGGTCTTTTCTGCGATTCGCTTCCTTGTGCGTTGGAAGACACGACGTCTGGTTTTCAGTTTCGCCTGCCACACTTTCACGTCCTCTTGAGGGAGGGCATTGAGCATTGCAATGAGTTTCCCACTAACTTTGAATTGTCTTGGATTGCTGCCCTTTTCAGGGGTGATTGTTATTGTGCCGTTTTGAAAGTCTATGTCGGTCCATTCCAGTTGGCAAGCTTCCCCGCATCTTGCTGCTGTTTCCTTTAGCAATTGGAGGAAGGTGGCAGTCTTTCTTCCACATCCGGCCACTAATTGATCCAGTTCGGCTTCTTTATGTATGAATGGTAGCGTCCTCACTCTCTTGTAGTTTGGTGGGTTCCAGTCCAATTCTAGCATTTTCAGGAATTGGGTGTAGGTGTTGACAGCGTTTGCTTTTCTACCGTCGCACCATGTGTCTTGTTTGGCTATGCCTTCTTTCACGGATTTTAAGCCTTTTCCAAGGAAGAAATTCGCTTCCGTATTCAACTACGAAACCATCTTGATTCTTAGAAAGCTGGAAACAAGTGCAAAAAGCGCATTCGGGCATCGAAGCATTCGGAATTATAGGTCAAAGTTTAACT
>CAYGAE010000149.1:1595-2999 GCA_964347855.1 uncultured Candidatus Bathyarchaeia archaeon | reverse complement strand
AAGAAGCCTACCGTATGGCAAAGGTGGAGCCAAAAGACATAGACATCGCGGAGGTTCATGACTGCTTCACGATAGCAGAGATCATAGCATACGAAGATTTGGGATTCTGCAAACAGGGAGAAGGAGGACCACTGATGGAAAGCGGCGCAACTAAGTTAAAAGGGAGTATCCCCGTCAATTCAAGTGGAGGCTTAAAGTCGAAGGGTCACCCAGTTGGAGCAACAGGAACTGCACAAGCCTACGAAATATACTTGCAGTTGACTGAGCAAGCGGAGAAGAGGCAAGTTGATGGGGCTGAAATTGGCTTGACCCATAACGTGGGGGGATCCGGCGCAACAGCGGCCGTTCACATCTTGAGGAGGGCTTAGGCATGACGGAGACGCGTCCCTTCACGATAGAAGAGTTCTACAGGTTTGCAAGCGAAAAGAGGCTGATGGTTGCAAGGTGTAGCAAGTGTGGAGAGCTTCTCCTGCCGCCAAGGCCCATGTGCACAAAATGTTTATCCACAGACTTGAAGTGGGTTGAGCTTGGGAAGAGAGGTGAGCTGTTAACCTACACGGTGATTCACGTTGCGCCTACACAGTTTCAATCTATGGTGCCCTATATTGTGGGCGTCGTAAGATTGAAGGATGGTCTGAAGCTGCCGGGCATGATTCGAGGCATCGAACCCGAAGAAATCAAGGTTGGCATGGAACTCGAGGCAGACTTCGACACGACTTTACCATCTCAGTGGCCTATGTGGCCCAGGATTACGTTCAGAGCGCCATGACTTTTGCTTGAAAAACGTTGAGTTATTTGCGATCGCAAAGGGCAAGAGCGGATACATCCTCTGCTACTAATCTTGGGCGATATGTATTTTCGCTCTACATCTCAAAAGTAAAGCTTTAATACACATTGTGTGTATTATTTCATGTGACGTAAGATATGCGATACCATGCCGCCGACACAAAAGCAGTGCTGACGATCATAGTCATCACCATAGGGGCTTTAGTCACTGTAGGTCTTCTGAACGTGGCGGCCACAGGCGATCTTTTTGGAAGCATAAGTTTGTCCAACGTAGGAACCGTCAAGGCGATCGGGGTCAGAGTCTACTGGGATAGCAGCTGCGGTGATCCTGTTGGTTCTATTGATTGGGATCTGGTTGAGCCGGGAGCAACGAAGAATACTACTGTCTATATTAAGAATGAGGGAAGTGCACCAGTGACTCTTTCCCTGGCAACAGACAATTGGAGTCCTCTCAATGCTCCAGATCACATTGGTCTTACTTGGGACTATGGCGATCAAATCATTAATCTGGATGCAGTTATTCAGGTGACTTTGAGTTTATCGGTTTCCGCGACCATAGAGGGAATAACAACCTTCAGTTTCGATATAGTTATCATCGGTAGTGGTTAAGGGCTCGAA
>CAYGAE010000149.1:0-1495 GCA_964347855.1 uncultured Candidatus Bathyarchaeia archaeon | reverse complement strand
GCAGGTTATATAGCTGTTTACATGATCGTCGACGTATAGGAGGTCACGCACAGGCGTAGGGTCTCCGAGCGTGACAGTCTTTCGTTGAAGCATTTGGGTTACTATCCTTTCAACCACAAAATGTGCATTTCTCTTGCGACCGTACGTGTTGAAATTACGAAGGACAGTTACTGGAAAATCATAGGCGTCGTGCATGTATTGTAGATATTTGTCGGCAGCAACCTTACTCACGGCATAAGGACTGCTCGGACGCAGTTCAGCAGTTTCTTTGATAGGCGTATCCTCTTGGTCGCTATACTCCTCAGAAGTGCCCGCGAAGAGGAAATGTTTGAAGTGAGGGACATCGCGTAAGCAACATTCAGCCAAGTTCACTGTACTCAAAAAATTAGTTTCTAGAACTTCATTTGGGTGGTCATAAGAGTAGGCGACTGCACTAATTGCAGCTAAATGAACCACGGCATCAGGCTGAATTTTGCGAATTAGATCTCGTATGGCAAAATGATCACGTAAATCACCAAAAATAGTTTTTACAGGGCGTCGACCACCCAGAACGTATCGACCAGTAACATAACGTTCCAGGGAATAGACGTTGTATTCTAGTTCTACGAGCTTAGGTATCAGATGGCTTCCTATGAAGCCGCTTCCGCCAGTCACCAGCACTTTTTTGAATTCCATTCTTAAGTCCCAACCTGAAAGAATTTATCTGGATCTGAACATGTTGTCCATTCACTCAGATAACTTTTTGGACCTTTGCGCTTACTAGTGCGGAAAACTCGGATCCCGTGCGAAATAGTTTTGGATTGAAATTGCGTTTCAAACCAGATAATTGTTATTTGCAATATCCACATGCGCACACGCTTAGAACACATGGAGCGGCACCCTAATTGGGCGCGTCCGTCTACAAGCATGCATGTTTCAAAAGCCATCTCATAAGTTACTCAGAGCGCACATTCTAAGATCATGCTCCTCAAACTTCTTGAATCTAAATACTTTGACGAATTTGCAAAATCTAGCAACGCGGAAGCCTGCATCCCTCAATACTCTTTGCGGAGTTTCATTAGCAGTAAGCGTACATACATTTGCTCTTTTTACGTTGTGCGACTTCAGATAATGAAGCGCCGCTTCCAAAATTTTCTTAATTATGCTTTTTCTTCTAAAATCTGGGAAGACAAACCCGTCGTAAAGATACGCTTCACCATTGTTGAAAACTATTTCTCTTTCAAACTCAGGTATGTACACCTTTCTTTTGAGACTAGCCCACATATATCCAACGATTATGCCATTCCACATGGCAACAAAGCACAGATCATCATTATTCAGTCTCTTTAGTGCTTCGTCCCTGAATGATGGAAATGTCCTGAAATCGTTGACGGATGCCAATCTTATTTCCACCGCTATCTTGGTTTCCACTTTGCGTATCTGCTCCGCAAGACTACGTTCCCAAAAAAAAGCTTTTACATATTTTAACCCGATTTTCCATAAGAAATATTGTGTG
>CAYGAE010000148.1:0-3142 GCA_964347855.1 uncultured Candidatus Bathyarchaeia archaeon | reverse complement strand
ACCCAGCGACACACAAGTCATCCATGCTTCTCAAAAAACTCTGCAAGCTTTTTTGTCCTAGAGCGAGTCAGAACTTCAGCGCATTTCCTGGGATCCAAAGCCTTAAAACCTAGCCCCAAAGTCACCAAGAGCCTCTGCACACCCTTACCCAAGCGGGGAGCAGCCAAGACGCCTCTAACCTCTCGGTTCACCATGCCCCTAATCGCCTCTACATACCTGCCTAATTGCAAAGCTGCCTCCCGACCCGCAGTCTTCCTCTTAATCTCAACCACCACAAACCTTCCATTCTCGTCAGTCCCGTACACGTCAATGAAACCTGGCTCAACTTTCTTCTCATATGAAATCGGCTTGAAGTTCGGTTCGATAAGCGAAGGTTCCAGCAAAACCGCTCTCTGCATATCTTCCTCACTCGCATACAAGGAAAACTCTCCAGCGTCCACCAAACTCAAAGCAGAAACCAAATACACATGATCAAAGAACAGCCGGACAGATTCCGAAGGCTTCTTACGAACAGCTCGGATCTCCAACTTATCATCCGCCAGGCGACTCTGAAACAAACATCCAGGGGGCTGCCAATTCACGGGCTCATAGCCAGACGGACGGTGAACCAAAACAGAACCGTCCTCCTTAACCAACACAATACGCTCACCAGGCTCTAACTTAGAACTCGCCCGCCCCCGATACTCGACCCTACAATTGCCAACAACCAAAAGCGCCTTGCGCCCAGAAAGCGCCTCCCTAATCAACCTTAATGCGCTGTGAAGACCAGGATTTTCCAACGTGGTAACAGGTTCGCGACTTCCCACTCCTACTCGCCAACAACCTTTACAAGAGAACAAGCACAGATAAGACTTCTGAACAAGGATGGCGAAATGGAACGAAAAGCGAAAAGTCATGGGTCACTATGATAGGCTAGCTCAAACATACGATCTGCAATACGCCGAGGAACAAGAATCAAAAATAAAAGCAGCATTGAGCAAGGTACATCCGAGATCGGACAGCATTGTATTGGATCTAGGATGTGGAACAGGACTCCTCTTCCAACAAGTCAGAAACTCAGTAAAGCTTCTAGTTGGAATAGACATCTCAGCCCGCATCCTCAACGAAGCCAAAAAGCGGGCAACAGAGTTCCGCAACGTAGCCCTCATCCGCGCCGAAGCCGACTACACTCCCTTCCAAAACCAAACCTTCGACACAATCTTCGCCATCACCCTCCTGCAAAACACACCAAACCCAGGGACAACACTACAAGAAATCCAAAGAATAGCAAAACAAAACGCCACAATCACCCTCACTGCCCTAAAAAAGGAATTCACGCCAGAAACCTTCAAACGACTCTTCAAGAACACACAACTCAACATCCAAACTGTAAAAGCTAACAACAAACTAAAAGATTATATCGTTACATGTAAGAAAATCATGTAAATCATGTTGCGCGCCAGTTTTGCGACTCTACTTTCGAGACAACAATACACCAAAGCTCAAGCCACTGCACCACCAAAGACAAAGACTATCTTAATATAGATATCAGCGTATGTTTCAAATGTTTTTAACACTTGACTATACGGAAGTGACTCTGATGTGGGCTGACATGATTTTAGTGAACGGAAACGTCTTAACGATGAACTCTTCTCAACCTAAAGCTTCAGCCGTAGCTGTAAAAGACCAGAAGATCCTCGCAGTTGGAACAAACACAGAAATCCAATCTTGGATTGGAAAAGACACGAAGACAATTGACCTCCAAGGAAGAACCCTTCTTCCAGGGTTCATTGACACCCACATACATGTAGCCGAATTTGGGAAATCGTTATCAAGCGTCGATCTGAGACACGTCGACTCCATCGAAGAGTTGCAGAAAAGACTCAAAGAACATGTTCAAAAGGCGCCTAAAGAAAGATGGATAACGGGTCGTGGATGGGATCAAGACCGCTTCAAGGAGAAACGGTATCCAACTCGATGGGACTTGGACAAGGTTTCAGTAGACAACCCCGTGGTTCTTGTGCGTGTATGTGGCCACATATGTGTTGTCAACAGTAGAGCCTTAGAACTGGTCGGCACAACAGCCAGTGCTGTTCCTCCGTCTCGGGGACAGATCGACAAAGACGCCACGACTGGTGAACCCACCGGAATTCTGCGTGAAAACGTCATGGACTTGGTGTGGAAGGTCATACCACTGCCTAGCCAAGAGGAACTCATGGAAGCTTGTAATCTGGCGTGTCAAAAAGCCGTCGAAGCAGGACTGACCAGTGTTCACTGGATCATTAGTTCTTCAGACGAAATGCGTATCATTCAGGAGCTCCATCGGCAAGATCGACTTCCGCTTAGGGTGTACATTCTGGTTCCAGTGGAACTTCTAGATCAGCTGATGGGTTTAGGTTTGTGTACTGGCTTTGGCAATGATTTTGTGAGGATAGGTAGCGTTAAGATACTTGTGGACGGTTCTTTGGGTGCTCGCACGGCCGCTTTACGGGCACCCTATGATGATGAGCCTTCAACGAAGGGAATGGTGTTTTACAGTCGAGATGAATTGAACGACTTGGTCCTCAAAGCTCACAAAGCTGGTTTGCAGCTTGCGATACACGCTATTGGAGACCAAGCTATGGACATGGTGTTGTCTGCCGTGGAAAAAGCCCTCAATGAAGCACCTAGAAAGGATCATCGTCACCGTATAGAACACGCCTCTGTATTAGATAGGGGATTGATCAGCCGCCTGAGAAGAGACAAGATAATTGCATCCACGCAACCTCATTTCATCGTTTCCGACTTTTGGGTTGCTAACCGCGTTGGTCCCACAAGAGCCAGATGGGTTTATCCCTTTAAATCCCTTCTCAAGAAGGGCGTCAAGGTAACGGGCGGATCGGATTGCCCGGTGGAACCCATCAACCCTTTGTTAGGGACTTGGGCTGCTGTGACTAGAGAGTCTTTTCCACAAGAGCGGTTAACCATACATGAAGCACTAGCCCTTTATACGATCAACGCTGCGTTTGCTTCTTTCGAAGAGGCCGCTAAGGGGTCGATTGAAATTGGCAAACTGGCTGATCTTGTGGTCTTATCTCAAGATCCACATGCGGTTTCGCCGGAGAAGATCAAGGATATCAAAGTAGAGATGACTATCGTAGGTGGAAAGATAGTCTTTGTCAAG
>CAYGAE010000147.1:0-3185 GCA_964347855.1 uncultured Candidatus Bathyarchaeia archaeon | reverse complement strand
TTGTGTTTCAACTCAGATGGATAGAAAAAGACATTTAACAGTTCGATTGCTGTTGAATCTTTGAAGCGAGAGGCTAGAACGGATTTGCCAGTTGACCTGGTGCTTAATAACGCCAAAATCTACACTCGAAAAGGGTTTGTTGAGGCGGGCTTGGCCATAGATGAAGGTCGGATATTCAGGATAGCCAAGGAGACAAACCTTCCTGCCGCCTCGGAAAAACTCGATCTGAAAGGACTCTTGCTGCTTCCAGGCATGATAGATTCGCATGTCCATCTTAGAGATCAACAACTGGCGTATAAAGAGGATTTCTTCAGCGGCACGGCAGCTGCTGCCGCCGGTGGCGTTACTTCAGTCATCGACATGCCCAATAACAAACCCGTAACAATGAGTTCAGAGTCTCTTCGAGAGCGAATGGGGATTGCAGAAAAACGGGCAATTGTCAATGTTGCTTTCTATTCAGCTTTCCCACCAGACTTGAGCGAAATCAACTTGATAGTTAAGGAAGGAGCTGTGGCTTTCAAATTGTTTCTGTCGCAGAAGATCGGGGGATTAGACATCGAAGACGATGATGCCTTGTCGAAAGCCTTCGATAAGGTGAGCAAGAATGAGATTCCTATAGCAGTACATGCAGAAGACAGAGAGACTATTGAAAAAGCCACTACAGAGTTGCAGAAAACTGGACGCAGGGATGTGCAGGCACATCTTGAAGCTCGTTCCCCCGAAGCCGAGAGGAAAGCTATACAGCGAACCGTGCGCCTTGTTGAAGGAACAGAGGCTCATGTCCACTTCTGTCACCTGAGCTCAGCCATTGGGCTGAACGCCTTTCTAGATGCAAAGAAAGATGGGCTTCCCATCACCTGCGAGGTTACGCCTCATCACCTCTTCCTATCATCCGAACGCCTGAAACGCCTCAAGACTCTGGCTCTCGTCGATCCTCCGTTAAGAACACAGAAAGATCTCCGTGCTCTTTGGAACGCGCTCAAGCAAGGATTAATAGATGTTGTATCCACAGATCATGCCCCACATACAATTGAAGAAAAGAAAGCCGACGCCGTCTGGGAGGCGAAGGCAGGGTTCCCAGGGCTGGAGACTATGCTTCCACTGTTGCTCACTCAGGTAAACCACGATCATCTTTCACTATCGACGTTGGTTAGGGCAACCTCAGAAAAGCCAGCAGATATCTTCAATCTGAAGGATAGAGGATGTTTAATTGAGGGAAACCATGCTGATCTTGTCGCAGTAGATATGAGTCAAGAATACGAGATTGATGCTTCTGAGTTCTATTCGAAGGCCAAGTATTCTCCGTTTGATGGATGGAAGGTTAAGGGCAAACCCGTCAAGACCTTTGTGGGTGGGGAGCTAGTTATGGATGAGGGTGAGATTGTGGCAGAGCCAGGAATTGGGCAAGTCATTCGAAGACCAAAATCTTGATAACTGATGCCAATTTCATCTACCGACAAGAGAGCGCGAAATAGCGAGACAAAACGGATGAGAAGCAGAATAAGAAAAAAGAAGTACACCATTGAAGATTTGTCGAAGTTTCCACAAATATATTTGCCCACCCCTAGCCATTTGGAAGACAAGGTTGCATTCTATTGGGACAAAACGGGCATTTTGGAATTGTATACGCTCAATATTAAAACCCGAGAAGTAAAACAGGTTAGCCATGGAGAGTGCCCTAGGGCGATACGTGCGGGATTCGTCTGGTTGAGAGATGACAAGAATCTTGTCTTTGCCAAAGATGAAGCAGGCGATGAAAACCACAACCTAGTCAGAATCAACATTGAAACGGGAGACACCGAACAACTAACCAATACGCCGGAGCATCAAGACTATCCCGTCGATACTAGCCCAGAGGGAAAATACATACTGATGCTTTCAACGAGAAAGGGACAGCTCAACCTGTTCAAGTTGAACATAGAAACGAAGGAACCAGTCCAACTGACTGATCATAAAAATCCTACCTGGGGAGGATCCTCATGGAATCCCACAAACGATTGGATCGCATATAACGTCAATGAGACGAAGGATCTACAAAACATGGATATCTGGATGACTAAGTCGGATGGAAGTGTAAAGAAGAAAATTGTGTGTATGAACGTGGGTTCGCAGGATGTTGTAGTTGAGTGGAGCGAGGACGGTAGGTTATTAGTCTTTACAACAAACGCGAACGGAATAAATCAACCTGGCGTCTATGATGTCCAAACGGGAAATATCAGGCTCTTGGGCGAAGCAAAATATGAAGAAACTGCGACAGCACTTACTAAAGATGGGAGAAAATTAGTATGCCTAAGAAATCATGAAGCAACCGTTACTCCGGTTGTGTACGACCTCGAAACCGGCGACTGTGATGTGTTGAAGCTCCCAGTGGGCGTTGTGGAAGGCGCGAAGTTAGCTTTGGATGACAAATATCTGATTGGTATGTTGAATACTCCTACGAGTCCAAGTTCTTTGTTCGCATACAACTTCGACACAGATAAGATTGAGACTCTGATTGAACCACATTACGGAGACATCAATCCTGACTTTTTCGTTGTTCCCAAATATGTCAAGTACAAGTCCTATGACGGTCTTGAAATCGGCGCCGTGTTATACAAACCAAAAAGCATTAGGAAAAATGAAAAGCTGCCAGCGCTGGTTATGGTTCACGGCGGTCCAACAGGTCAGTACTTCCAGAATTTCAGCATGTTTGGGCAGATACTGGCAAACGAGAGATACGTATTATTACAGCCTAACATCAGAGGAAGCACGGGATACGGAAAGGAATTCCAGGACATGAACCTCATGGACTGGGGTGGAGGCGATCTCGAAGACGTCGTAGCTGGTGCAAAATATCTCAAGAAGCTCCCTTATGTTGATAAGAACAGGATAGGCGTCTTTGGCGGGAGCTATGGCGGATACATGACATTCCTTCAAGTGACGAAGAAACCGGAATTGTGGAGGGCTGCGGCTGCATGGATAGGGCTATCACGTCTTAAAACGTTCTATGAAAAGTCAAGGCCCCATTTCAAGTATTTCCTGAGAATGAACATGGGGGATCCTGATGAAAACGTTGAACTGTGGGAAGATAGGAGTGCGCTCAACTTTGCAGCGAATCTTCGATGTCCACTGTTGATGGTGCATGGTGTCAACGATCCACGTTGCCCGGTGGAGGAGAGTCGTCAATTCAGGGACAAATTGGTTGA
>CAYGAE010000146.1:0-3478 GCA_964347855.1 uncultured Candidatus Bathyarchaeia archaeon | reverse complement strand
CCTGGGTCCACATGCACGAGCATGAAGCTGCGACGGAGAAGGCGAAAGACCTAGTCAGAATGGCCGTCGCGAAAGCAGAAAAACTCAAACCCTTGGATCGAATACACCTAGGCGTCATCCCAAAAGGTCTTATTATCGGCGGCGGCCTGTCTGGGATGATGGCAGCGCTGGCACTGGCTGAGCAAGGTTATGAAGCTTATCTTATTGAGAGAGAACAAGAACTCGGCGGGTTTCTACGCAACATTCACTATACACTAGAAGGAGAGGATCCCCAAAAGTTCTTGAAGGAAATAACCGGAAAGGTTCGAGAGAACCATCTGATTCACACCTTTCAGAGTGCAAACATTGAGGAAATTTCTGGCTATGTGGGAAGCTTCAGAACCACTATCGCTCAAAGCTCGGGGAAGAAGGAGTTGGATCATGGAATTATCATCGTGGCCACTGGGGGCGAAGAGTATAGACCAAACGAGTATGAATACGGCGTGAACGCAAAGATAATCACTCAGTCAGAGTTAGAAGATCGGCTCTCGACAACTGACGATGTCACTAGTCTAAAGTCCGTGGTGATGATTCAATGCATCGGGTCCAGAGACGATTCTCATCCATATTGCAGTCGTGTATGTTGCAGTGAGGCGGTCAAGAATGCTTTGAAGATTAAGGAGAAAAACCCCGCTGCTGAAGTGTTCATACTTTATCGAGACATGAGGACTTATGGATTGTTTGAGGCGCACTACGAAAGGGCGCGGGAACTTGGTGTAGTCTTCATCCGTTACGACGAAGACAGGAAACCCCAAGTTGTTGAGACGAAAACAAAGAATGGAAGAGAGATCCTGAGCGTCTCAGTCTACGAACCCATAATTGGTGAACAAGTTTCAATCGATGCTGATCTGGTTGTTCTGAGCGCAGGCATCGTTTCACCCAAAGAAAATGAGACGTTAGCCAAGATGTTGAAGGTGCCGTTAAACGAGGATGGGTTCTTCTTAGAAGCACACGCTAAGTTGCGTCCAGTCGATTTTACCACTGAAGGAGTTTTCGTTTGTGGAATGGCGCACGCCCCTAAATCTATTGAAGAAAGCATTTCCCAAGCTTATGCTGCGGTTTCAAGGGCGTCTACAATTCTATCTAAGACAGAAATTGAGGCTGAAGGTATCGTTGCGTCAATTGACGAGAAACTGTGCACAGGCTGCGGGACTTGCGTCAAACTCTGTCCCTATGGTGCTATCGCAAAGAATGATGTGGGCGTGGCAGAAGTGACAGCGGTGCTTTGCAAAGGGTGCGGTCTCTGTGCAGCGAGTTGCCCTGAGAGGGCCATTATTAC
Organism: uncultured Candidatus Bathyarchaeia archaeon; assembly: GCA_964347855.1. Classification (GTDB taxonomy): domain Archaea; phylum Thermoproteota; class Bathyarchaeia; order Bathyarchaeales; family Bathyarchaeaceae; genus CAYGAE01. The sequence continues at coordinate 2,160 of CAYGAE010000146.1, read as the reverse complement.
TCCTCACTTCACTGATGAACAGATCACTGCTCAGACAAGAGCCCTGTTGGGGAGGACAACCGCATGAAGTACGAGCCCAAGATTCTCGGATTCCTATGCAACTGGTGTTCCTATGCTGGTGCTGATCTGGCAGGCGTTAGCCGAATTCAATATCCTCCTAACCTCCGAATTATCAGAGTGATGTGTACCGGAAGAATCGACCCTGTCTTGCCCTTAGAAGCACTGGCAAATGGTGCTGATGGCGTCATTATAATGGGATGCCACCCAGGTGATTGCCATTACATGACTGGGAACTATGAGGCTGAACGGAAGTTTAAGATGCTAAGGAAGTTGATAGCGTCGTTAGGCTTAGCAGAGCGGCTTCGCCTAGAATGGGTTTCTGCGTCGGAGGGAGCTCGATTCGCCGAGGTCGTGCGAAATTTTACGAACCACATCAAGGCTCTCGGCCCCTCCCCGCTACGGAAAGAAAAACCAGATCTCGAAAAACTGGAAGGTATACACGCAGCCAAAGAAGCGGTGGAAGACTTCAGGTTACGAGCACTTGTTGCCAGAGAGAGAAAACTAGTCGAAGAAGGAAATGTCTATGGCGAGGAGATATCACAGGAAGAATTTGATAAGAAAATGAATGACGCGTTATCATCCGAATACGTGCGTAATAGAATTTTTCTCATGCTAGAGGCGGAGCCTATGTCAATCAAGCATTTGTCTAAACGTCTGGAGATGAGCAGTAAGCAGGTATTAGACCATGTGGTGATTCTTAGGCGCAGAGGCTTAATCGCTATTGACAAAGTGGAGGACATGACGCCAATCTACACCGCCTTAAAGAGGTGACTGCCTTGGACAAACTCGGAGCTGTGATGGTTATTGGCGGCGGAATTGCAGGAGTCCAAGCGTCACTTGATCTCGCAGACTCGAACTTCAAAGTTTACCTTGTCGATTCCTCACCTAGCATTGGTGGAACGATGGCTCAGCTCGACAAGACGTTCCCCACCAACGACTGTGCCATGTGTATTCTCGCGCCTAAACTCGTTGCTGCGGGTCGGCACCAGAATGTCAGCCTCATAACAAACGCGAATTTAAGACATGTTAGGGGAGAGGCAGGACACTTCAACGTAACACTTACAAGAAAATCTAGACGTGTCGATGAGGAGAAGTGCACAGGCTGTGGCGTTTGTGCGCAAAAATGCCCAGTTGAAGCTTTGGACGAGTTCAATGAAGGCCTTTCTAAAGGAGGAGCCATCTACATTAAATACCCTCAAGCAGTGCCTTTGGTTTACATAATCAACAAGGAAAAGTGTCTCGGATGTGGTGTATGTGAAGAAATCTGCAAGGCCGAAGCGATCAGCTATGATCAAAAAGACGAAGAACTGCAACTTGATGTCGGATCCATAATCCTCGCAACAGGATTTGACGAATTCGATCCCAGCCTGAAAAGTGAATACGGCTACGGTCGATGCCTCAATGTCGTCTCGAGCATAGAGTTTGAACGTCTTCTCAGCGCCAGCGGCCCGCATGCTGGCATGGTTCTTCGCCCCTCAGATGGGGACATCCCTCGAAAAATTGCGTTCATACAATGTGTCGGATCTCGAGATGTTACATGTGAAGCCGACTACTGTTCATCAGTCTGTTGCATGTATGCCACTAAGGAAGCTGTGATCGCTAAGGAGCATATGAATCAAATTGAACCCACAATATTCGCCATGGACATTAGGGCCTATGGGAAGGACTTCGACAAGTACATCGAGAGAGCAGAGAAAGAGTATGGAGTGAGATTCATTAGATGCAGAGTTTCCTCAGTAGAAGAAGTGCCCGAAACGCGGAACCTGAGAATAAAGTACGAATCTGAGAATGGAAAACTCATACAGGAAGAGTTCAACCTAGTTGTCCTCACAGTGGGCATCAAACCACGCGAAGGCAATAAGGAAATAGCTGAGATGCTTGGAGTCAAACTTGACAAATATGGCTTCTTTGAGACCCAGACTTTCACTCCGATAAGCACCTCAAAGCCTGGAATCTTTGTCTGCGGTGTAGCATCCTCGCCCAAAGACATCCCAGAAACCGTCACTCAGGCCAGCGCGTCTTCAGCAGGCGTAGGTGAATTGCTCTCTTCTGCTCGAGGAACTCTTGTCGAGAAGAAGGAGTATCCCGAAGAGCTGGACG
>CAYGAE010000145.1:362-3509 GCA_964347855.1 uncultured Candidatus Bathyarchaeia archaeon | reverse complement strand
TAGCAGCGCAAAACTTCAGACGAAACTTGGAGACTCAGGTTCCGCTTAGTTGAACACAATGAAGGCCTTTAAAGTTCCTCTTCCTTGAACTGGGCTTTTGCGCATAGAAATTGCTGATATGGTGAACTCTTAGAGTGTTCTGAACACCCTTGCTAAATCGTCTAATAAGAGGAAATCTGCAAATTCTCTCTTTGTATCTGTGTGATGAGAAAACTTTTCACATTCGCATCTTCAGTAAAACGGTTCGGTTTCTTGCTTTGTTGCATTAATATTTGCGAAGATTCTTTCCCGTGTCTGATTTTCTTAGTCATCCCTTTCTCAGGCTGTTCCTGTCACTCCGATGATTAGGTTGCATAGGAAGACCTTCATCGTCATCTCACTAACCATGTTTTCTGACTTCTTGGCTATGACTTTCTCCGAAAACCCTCTTCGTTCATGAGAACGCCGACTCATCTATCAGCCTTAAGCCGTACGTCCGTTTCCACTCGTCAGGGTTCTCCCTCTATTCGGTTGAGGCGATTTTCCTAGATAGACCCACAAACTGTGGGATTCCATCTATCAGCTCGGCTATACGCCAGCCTGAAGATGGTTTCATAGCATATAGCGCATCCACTATCTTACTGACGAAATGAGACACATAAGCGGACAGAAATGGCGTGAATCCAGCGACAAAAGATTTGACAGATCTTGCGATTTTGCGTCTGATCTTCAGATATAGCGCTAACCTCAAATTAGACCAATTGCCGATTTAGTAATGAAGTCGAAGGTGTTGGGCTTTGTCCGGACATCGCTACACTCTTCACACTCTTTTGGAGATGGCTGTGACTGTGGAAAAATCTGCTAAAGACTTTTACAATACTTTAGGTCAAAGATTTCTTGAGCATTATTATGTTTTCAGGCATAAGGATTTCTATCTCTGTCTGAGATAAGTATGGGTAAGACACCTACGACAAAGAAATCTACTCAACCGAGGAAGAGCGCAAGCAAGCAGATTACAACATCAAAGTTTTAGAGGATACGGGAATAGTCGACAACCTCAGAAAAGGCGCAGCCAGAGCAATGGAAATCCCAGACCTAAAGTCGGCGCTTAAAGCAGCCGTACAACTGGAGAAGGACACCATGCTTTTCTATTACAACATGGCGATGGCCATAGGAAGCAAAGAAGACAGACAAGAAATATACAAGATAATAAGGATAGAACACGACCACTTATCCAGAGTGCAAAGCCTGACACTTTAAGGTGAGCAGTCACTACACACGTAAACCTTGATCCCGGTTGAGCCTAGGGTTATGTAGCTGGTTCAGACCAGATGGTCGGTCCTGGTCTATGCTTAGGTTGAGCCTGTTAACCGTCCTGTCAAGGGTTGCGTAGTTCGGAGTCATTAAACCCTCAACTTACTTGGACAAGCCCGTTGTGAACCTTTCGCGCTTCATCTGGTGCAACCTCAGCAAGCACCAAAGACGACATTAAAAGATAGCCTCGAACACAAAGAAAAAATAAACATGCAGTTGCGACTATTTTGACGATGGTTCTGGTCGAATGAAAAGATCGACTAGCCTAACGCACTGGCTGTTCCGTATTACATTTTCGGCATCGTATGGCTATTTTGCTTTTTTGTGCTAGAGGGCTCTTTCTGAGCACCTTCCTTCAAGAAAAGGGAGGGATGGACAAGTGATTGCTTCGGCACTAAAGATTCTCAAACTTACCATGGACAACTTACTTGCTCGTCTTTTTCTGCAGAGTGGAACAGACTTCTGCAAAGTGCGCGGAACAAACAGGCTAGAACACGCCTTGGAAATATTTACTGGAGTATCTTGTCCAGCAGGCAAGTCTTGTGTGATTTACTCTTTTATCCTCAAGTTGCTTCTTAGAGCCGGCGGTATGATTTTTTCCGTGAACGAAAGTTCGCTTAAGAACTTCTTTAAGGATCCCACAACACGAAGGGGTCTGATAAGTGTTCTTCGCGGTATCGCCAAATATGGCATAACAAGGCCGCAGCTTCTTGATGCGCCCGTCCTCGTCGTCCGGAATTTCACGAATGCTTGCAATTTGAAGTGCAAACACTGCTATCAGCATGCGGGCATACGAGTGATTGACGAATTGACAAAGGAAGAGAAAATTCGAGCTGTGGAGGAAATGGCCAGTGCCGGTACTGTGTCGATCGCGTTCTCTGGCGGCGAGCCACTTTTAGCTCATGATTTCTACGATGTGGTCGGTAAAGTGAAGGAAGAGGGAATGTATGTAGCGGTGGCCACAAATGGAACTCTAATAACGAGCAAAGTAGCTAAGAAGTTGAAAGACGTCGGAGTAGACTATGTTGAAATAAGTCTGGATTCTGCAGAGCCCGTTCGACGCGACGCCTTCAGAGGCGTGTCAGGCTCTTTCTATAGAGCTTTGGAAGGGATAAAACGCTGCGTTGATCAGGGAATTTTCACCTGCATCGCCACCACTGTAACGCGACTCAACCTGCACGAGATTCCTGACATAATCGATCTTGCAGAGAAATTGCGAGCTCAAAGGTTCATGGCGTTCAATTTTATCCCAGCGGGAAGAGGGGCGGACGTGGCTGGGATTGACTTAAGTCCGGAACAGAGAGAGGCTCTTTTGAGAACGTTGATGAAAAGAAATCTTTCTGGAGAAATCCAAGCGTTAAGTACTGCACCTCAATTGGCAAGAGTAAGTCTGCAGTTGTCAGGTGGAGCAACTGTTGTACCGACCCACATGTATATTGGTCATCATTCGTGGGACTTAAAAGTGCTGGCTGAGTTTGTAGGTGGTTGTGGTGCGGGGAGAATTTACTGCGCACTTCAACCCAATGGTGACGTTTCTCCGTGTGTCTTTATGCCTAGAATTATTTTGGGAAACATTACGGAGTCCTCGTTCATCGACATTTGGGAGAAAAACGAGGTAATGCGCAGACTCAGGAATAGGAGTCTGCTGAAAGGCCATTGTGGGAATTGCAGGTATAAGCATGTTTGTGGCGGATGCAGAGCAAGAGCGCTCGGATATTTCAACGACATTATGGCACCAGACTCGGACTGCATCCGCGAACTGGAGGAGCCAAGCATACGCTTCGCACGAGCGCTTGAGGCTGAGCACGCGCGAATGCCCAGAGTATCGGAAGGGAGGCGCAATATGCTTTGATT
>CAYGAE010000145.1:0-352 GCA_964347855.1 uncultured Candidatus Bathyarchaeia archaeon | reverse complement strand
CGGCGTCTTCGTCATCCGCTACGAAGATCTGCTGGCCGACCCCTGGAAGACCTTCGCCGGGATCATCCGCCTGCTCGGCAGGGAGGTCGACGAGGACCTCCGTGAGCGACTTGTCCCCCTGTTCCGCCTTCGAGAAGGCCACGCTCATGCTCTCCTCGGGCACGCTGCGGTGCTTGAGGAGGATGGACACTCAGTTAAGACTATAGATGCCCAAACCCTTGGCATCGCCCTACGTCAGATCAAACGTGAGATAGAGAAAGATCAATCCGGCATCGTTGATCACGTTGGGAATCTCACCGCTGTTTGAGCCGACAACGGCTATGCCACAGGCCATCCCCTCGATCATCACCGT
>CAYGAE010000144.1:0-3714 GCA_964347855.1 uncultured Candidatus Bathyarchaeia archaeon | reverse complement strand
CGCAATGATCAAAGAGTCCTATCGTAAGTTCAGTTCGCTTGCCACTCTTGTCTGGACGACCGGCCATCTTCCAAGTCTTTTTAGGTGACGACACTTCCATACCACATTTTGGACATTTCGCCATAGAGTTTCACCTCCGCTCTCCCATTATCTTAGTTCATCATGCAAGGGAAGTTGTATTAATAATTTGCGCGCAGTCCCACTGAAAACCTGAGCATCCAAACCCACTTGACGCCTCTTTGCATCATAGAGTGGACCGAGCCTAGCCACCACAAAGAATAAAGCAAACACTCACAACAAAGAACCCATGCCACAGGAAATCCAAGACGTAGACAAGTTCATAGAAATCTCGCAACGCGCAGAATTCTGCAACATAAAAAGACTAAAACAACACGTAAAACTCAAGCTAAAGACCCCAAAAAAACTTTACACCCACAAAACAAACCCAACAAAAGCAGAACAGATCATAAAGAAACTACAGTGCGAAATACGCGAAATCTAAAACGACCCCTGAAATTCACATTGTCAGGCAATGTCACTCTCGCTTTCTGAACAGACGCGCGCTTGATATTACACAAGAGGAGGTGGTTCGCCTCGGTAAGTTTCAATTCAGAAAGGAATGATGCATACCAGCCTTCTGAGTGGAGGATACCTAGGGCATATAACATTGCCGAGGCGGTGTGTGACAAACACGCCACTGTAGAGGCCAAAGTGGCGATGCTCTTTGAAGACGAGAGGGGGAACAAAGAGCAATATTCCTTCTCTAAGATCAAAGACCTGTCTGACAGATTCGCCAACGTTTTAAAGGGTCTGGGCTTAAGAAACGGCGACCGAGTTGCCATAGCCCTTCCCCAGAGACCAGAAAACGCCATCTCACACCTTGGCGCGCTGAAGATGGGGGCGATCTCAGTACCGCTCTCCACACTTTATGGTAAGGAAACGTTAATTCATTGTCTTAGGGACGCTGGACCCAAAGCCATTGTGATTGAAACGGAAATGATGGGGCGACTATTAGAGATCAGCAAGAAGATCAAAGAGCCAAGCCACGTGATCGTTGTTGGAGAGACCCACAAAGATGAGCTTGACTTCAAGAAAGAGGTCAGGCAGGCTCCTCATCACTTTGAAGGAGTGAACACCCGCGCCGATGACCCTGCCATGATCTTCTACACCTCAGGAACCACAGGAATGCCGAAAGGCGTTCTCCACGCGCATAGGTTTCTGATCGGACGTCTACCAGGCTTCGTACTCGCTCATAACTCATTTCCTCAGAAAGGTGACCTGTTCTGGAGCCCAGCCGATTGGGTCTGGGTTGGTGGACTCGTTGACTGCCTCTTTGCGCCGTGGGTTTATGGAGTGCCCGTTGTCGCCTATTGCCGGAAGAAATTTGATCCCTATAAGAGCCTTGCCCTTATAGAGGAGTATAGGATCCGGAACTCGTGTATCCCTCCCACGGCCTTGGCGATGATGATGAAAGAAGTTGAGAGGATCGGGAGGGAATATGACATTAATCTCAGGAGTTTACACAGTGGCGGTGAACATCTTTCGGCAGCAATATTGCAGTGGGGTGAAAAGGAGCTTGGCATCTTAATAAATGAAATATATGGATTGACGGAGGCTAATTTTCTCATTGGAAACTGCCATAGTATGGACATTAGGCCCGGATCTATGGGTAAACCCTACCCCGGCCACAAGGTGGAGATTCTCGATGAGGACGGAGAAACACTCCCACCCGGAAAGATTGGCGAGATCGCTGTCTTCCGAGAAGACCCAGTCATGTTTTTGGGATATTGGAACAATCCTAAAGCAACGATGAAGAGCTTCAGAGCTGATTGGTTCCTTACTGGCGATCTTGCCTACAAAGATGAGGACGGATACTTCTGGTTTGTGGGTCGCAAGGATGACGTTATCATAAGTTCCGGACATCGGATAGGTCCTGTTGAAGTAGAAAGTAGTATACTGCGGCTCCCTGCCGTGGAGGAGGTGGCAGTGGTGGCCAGTCCAGACGAGATAAGGGGAAATATCGTCAAGGCCTTCGTCAAACTCAAATCGGGTTACAAACCCTCTGCAAAGATCATTAAGGAGATCCAAGAGTCAGTGGAAGAAGACGTGGCACTGTACGCGTACCCCAGAGCAATAGAGTTCATAGACACCGTACCGAAATCTGTCACAGGCAAGATCAAAAGAGAAAAACTCCGAGAACAAGAATTGCGAAGAAAAACGTAGAACGATGCGCGGGTATGGTCGGACTACTTGAACCACTTGGCCTGCTTGACCCTTTCAACTGTAATCTCGTGCTCTCTTCCACAGCTCTGGCAGATACATCGTTTCTTAATATCTCTAAACCATTCTCCACCGTTGTCATACGGATCTGTGCAGAAGGTTTCAAGAACCGTGAGTCGACCGTTACACTCATTACATTTTGGCGCCATCTTTCTCTCATCTCCTTTGCTACGTATGATGAACAACTCCATATCTGTACGCGCCATATAAGGAATTCGGTGAACGCTCATGCGTACGGTTGAAACAGCCAAAAGCGCACCCACAAGTGAAAAGCTGGATATAGATGCATGCGCGTGCATCTTGTTATCATCTTTCCATATTTGGGGAGAAGGGAAAATACCTTGGGGAGTTCATTCCTTTTCCAGTTCTGATATGCTTTTCTTCATGAGCAAGTCCCGTTTGTCCGTCCTAATTTGGAGTAGGTTTTGCATGAAAACAATTGTCATATTGTCATAAGCTTCGAGGTATTGATACAACTGGGGTGGGTTTCCAACGGCACTCTTCATCACTTCTATGTAATCATCAAGCATTTGTTGTATCTCGGTGTCAGTTCTCTGTGCCAGTTTGACGAGTTCATTTTTAAACTGGTCCGCAACGGTTTTTGCCTGTCTTTTCTTTCCCTTCATTTCCGCTATCTCCTCAACTGAATTACTTGTATCTGTCAGATAATTTACTTTTGAGGTGTTATATTTGTGTAAAGCAAGTAGTGATTCAACGATAAAGACTGCGCACGCGCAAGTGATCAGGGACTCAAAGGAAAAGCTTCAGGTATTTCTTCACTATGTAGTCAATGCATGCATGCAAACTTCGCGCGCTCTAGTCCATTTTGCCTCTTGGGATCTTGTTCACAAAGCGGCAACGCATGTCCCCTTTCAGGGCGCTTTCAAGCAGGTCGACTTCAACTGGCTCTCCAAATATTACGTCGAAGCGAAATTTTTCGTAGCCGCCGCTGCAGTAGCAGAATGTTGGCGAGATTTGGGGTTTCCTGTCGCGTATGGCCGACCTCACGAGAGGGCAGTGACAGGCGTAGTACCTTTTCAAGGTGGGATCCTTCTCCTTCAGGTACTGCTTCGGCGCGTAAGGCATTTTGGTCACGTAGATCTCCTCACCACGCTTGACGCCAGTGCAGATCTCCTGATTGCCTCTTACAAACTCGAGAACGTCTGGAGTGATCTCCTGTTCGTACCATAATTGCCCAGCCTTCATGCATCGTTCGAGTTCGGCTATTAACCTCGTATGTTCATCTTTCAAGTACTCATCGATACTTGTGGCCTTGTCGAATCGTTGCTTCTTCTCTTTGAAGGCCGAAGCTGGTAGTTTGTGGTAGTTCCATGTGAGAATTTTCTTGCAGGTTTCAGCGGGCAGCTCCGCTTGCATCTTATTCATGATTCTTTGGGTGAGTCTTGGATAGTTCTCTTGGGGAGAGCCCAGTGG
>CAYGAE010000143.1:0-3880 GCA_964347855.1 uncultured Candidatus Bathyarchaeia archaeon | reverse complement strand
TGTCTCAACTGGAATGGAGAATGCGTCTGAGAAGGGTTGTTATCTTACTTTGGATATTTCTTACAGTAGCTTACGCCACAGGACTATATGTGTCCATTGAAAACTACAATTCTTGGTGCGAACAAGAATTACTAAAATACCCTCCCGAAGTTCGACCTTACATTGACTTCCGTCCTTATCCTGCTTCAGAATCTGGAAGAGTCATGATGGTTTTTGGAAGTGCCATTTTTGTGGTTTGGGTGCTACTTTTGGTCATTTACATAGAGGAAAAATCATAGCAGAACCAAAAGAAAATGGACTTGAAGCTGAATAGCTTCCTACCTGAGAATTAGAATCTGTGCAATCACATAAAGCATTAAGGAGTTCCAGACCAGCAAGGCTTCGATAGTTTTCCCCTTCCTCCATAGGACAACAATCGCAATGACAAATGGTACGAATAAAGAACTAGAAGTGGTAATATAGCAATGGTTGCCATAGGAGCTTGCTGCACGTTTCTTAACATCTGAACCGCTAACATGTCCAGAGGTTTCTTTCTTAAATCTTTGGCGCAACTTGAAGTGCTGTATTAGGTAATAGGAAGACATCTAGTCCACTGGGACTTTCTATGACGTGCTTCCCCTAGCGCGCGCGGAAATCTCAAGTTTTATTCGATTTGTTGTTGCCGCCAGGCGTTGTAGGGGCATTGCCTCCAACAATAGGCGCTTCCCTTAAAAGAGCATCTTCTGCACTCAGCTCTATCAAACAGTCTGGGTTTCCTAACCCTTCTAGACAAACCCTGAATCCTCAACAATAGAAACATCAGGCGATCATATATTCATGCTGTCTGAGAAGACTTAGATAAGGTTCAAAAACCCACAACTCTAAATGATGTATGAGGCTCCCAAATGATAGATTCCTACAGTTTTGGAAGAATAATCGTCGACGGAGAAAGGTACACCGCTGACGTAATCGTCTTTCCAAACAGGGTTGTGAATAATTGGTGGAGGAAGGAAGGCCACAGCCTTCAGATCGAAGATCTGAAAGAAGTCTTTGAGGAAAAGCTGGAGGTGCTGATAGTTGGCACTGGCCGTTGGAGCCTCGTAAGGGTCCCCAACGAGACGAGAGAATACGTCGAATCAAAGGACATCGAGCTCATAATCCAACCTACAAAGGAAGCCTGCGAAACCTACAACCGCCTTAAGCAATCTGGAAAAAGAGTTGCAGCGGCGCTCCATTTAACTTGTTGACTACTTTGTCCATGGCAGCACACTTCTCTTATCTCTTCCACAATACGCTTTTCCAGAGAGGAGTCTCACGTGATGTAGACGATGTCCGTTGGTCCGATTTTAATTCAACGTTGTCGTAGACTACATGGTCCCGTGACTAATCTACGGAGTCCGAAGGCTTCTGTCACTGCGAGGTTTCTAGCTGTGATTTCTGCGGGGATTCTGTAAGCTATGGAAATGTTAGATTTTCTCGAACGTCCATCGAATCTTTTGGCGATCTTCGTTATCTCGAAGAATTCGCGTCGTTGCTTCTTCTCTTCTTACCTTGTCTTGAATGGGTCCTGCAAGATGAAGGTCGACACGGCGAAGTTAACAAGTGGGAATTGTGAAAACTCACAACACTACCAAAAGGTGGCGAATTGCTTGATGATTGAGAATGCATAACATTTATAAGGAACTGAGCATCTTGCTACGAAAGAACCTTTAGTGGAAGGTGAATGTTTTTGAGCATTAAAAAGTTGAAGTGTCGTGCCCTTCATTTACGTTTACTAATTGATGCTAGCGAGAAGAGCGAGTTGAAGGAAGAGGCGATTAAAGAGTACGTGCGCCTCATTCAACTGATAAGCGAAAATAACTAGAGCCTACTCCACGTGGCGCGCGCTTGTGGCCGCAGAGCCAGGCTTTTGAAAGAGAATTAGCAGAAACTTTTGTAGTTTCAGAGCACATGCATGTTGGACAGTTTATCGATTAGTTCTATGGTTTTTTCGTCAACGCACGTAGCGCGGGCTATGTCAGTCAGAGTGACCAGACCTACTAATTGCTTCCCTTCAACTATGGGGAGCTTCTTCACTTTGTTTTCAAACATTAGCCTAGTGGCTTCGACGAGTTCCATGTCTGGCGTTCCAAGTATGATTTGTCTTGTCATGATTTCTGCAACCGTGGTCTCTTTGGGATTTTTGCATTTTTCCAGGACTCTTTCTAGGAGGTCTCTTTCGGTTAGAATCCCAGCGATGTCGCCGTTATAGATGGCTACTACGCAGCCTATTCTGTTCTTGTTCATGACTTTTACGGCGTCGTGGGCTGAGGCGTCGATTGGTATGGTGATGACCTTTTTCATCATCAATTTTTTGATGTTCATGGCTGATCTGTCTTTAAGGAATCTGAGGCGTGTAGAAAAGCATTATGAATTTTGGCTATTGCTTTTGCCTTTCGGCTATGGGCTTGTGTCGTGAAAATGCCCTTTTCTTGGTTGTGAATCGTTATTTTGGATATGGATTTCGAGGTCGTAAATCTTAATGGGTGTCGTTCGAGTGTTATTCTGATGGTTTAGGTGATGTTTGTTGAGTAGAGTTCTTCTATCGGTTTGTAAGGAACTGATTGATGATGCTAAGGGCAGTTGCGTTGATATCGTTTTCAAAGATACCTGTATTGAGTTGTTGGCGAGGGCTAGGCAGGTCTTGTCTGAGGTGGAGTTTCGGGAGCTTGTATCTTATGCGGTTGAAAGGCTGAAGGATGCGGATTCCACTCCGGAGGAGCGGTTGCGGCTCGTCCAAGAGAGTATCCATTAGTCTTTTGTGCTGATTATTGCTTTTTTGATCCATTGTACCAGTGTGACCGTGTACCGTAGTGCCACTGTATGTTTGCACTGTGTACGCTCGAGCTTTAAGATATACTTAGTCTCGTTTAAATGCATGCGCCGATAAGATTACGTGAAATCTTTATTAGTCTGGAAAGTAACGTTTATATTTGCAAGGACGCCTCAAACTCCATTTTGGCGATATGAATTGCACAAAGGCCCCGTAACCAAGACGGCGGCTTCAACCCAGACACAGTAAAGGCGTAATAATGCCCCATGAATGACGGGATTGACTCCGGTTACGGGAACAAGAGATGAGGACCTCGAGCATAAGCGTTCACACACGCACTCAGGTCTAAACAAGGGCTTAGCAAACTCATCCCCAATTCCAGCCGGCCTATTGCGGCTAGAAAAACATCCCCAAAAAACACAAATCCGGTTGATCCTGCCGGACCCTACTGCTATCGGGATGGGACTAAGACATGCGAGTTGAGCGACTCTAAGCCATGATAGAGACGCAGCAAACGGCTCAGTAACACGTGGCCAACCTACCTTCAGGACGGGGACAACCCCGGGAAACTGGGGACAATACCCGATAGGTGAAGACGCCTGGAATGGTCCTTCACCCAAAAGGCACTGAGTTCATGCTATTCAGTGTCGCCTAAAGACGGGGCCGCGACCGATCAGGCAGTTGGCGAGATAAAGGCTCACCAAACCTTTAACCGGTACGGGCCGCGAGAACGGGAGCCCGGAGATGGGCACTTAGACAAGGGCCCAGGCCCTACGGGGCGCAGCAGTTACGAAACCTCCACAATGCACGAAAGTGCGATGGGGCTACCCCGAGTGCCGTCCGCTGAGGATGGCTTTTCCCTAGCGTAATGAACTGGGGGAATAAGGAGAGGGCAAGACTGGTGTCAGCCGCCGCGGTAATACCAGCTCTCCGAGTGGTAGGGACGATTATTGGGCTTAAAGCGTCCGTAGCCGGCTTAGCAAGTTTCTTGTCAAATCCAACGACCCAATCGCTGGACCGCAGGAAATACTGCCAGGCTAGGAGACGGGAGAGGCCGACGGTATTCTCGGGGTAGGGGTGAAATCCTAT
>CAYGAE010000142.1:0-3892 GCA_964347855.1 uncultured Candidatus Bathyarchaeia archaeon | reverse complement strand
ACGTTGAGTTCATTGCAGTGCCATCCTACTGCAGAAAAACCATGACTAAGACAGTATTCAGCAGTTGCGGCCACTGAGACAGCAGCCAGCCCCTGTCGCCTGTGTTCTGGGTGGGTTATTATGCCCACTTCAATCTGACGGTCTGCCGCACAGTCAGGAGTGCACCACGAAACGACTTCATATCCGCGAAGTACGCAGAAGCTGACCCCCTTCTCCAAGAAATTCTCCACTGTTCCCCATTGTTCATCTATGTTCATCCGTGTACGAATTGAATTGGGAAAGACAATCTTGGAATCATCTAGCAAGGTGCGATCGACACGACGGACTGTGTAGCCCTCGGGAATGTTGTTGCGCCAAGCGAATTTGACTCTGGTGCATACGTAATGGTAGCGTGTGCGTTTGATTATGTCGTGCGTGGGAATTAGTTCAGGCAATTTGGCCTCCCATGCTTCTGGGTGCAACGTCAGAAACATGGATCTGCTGCTTTTCACATGCACGTGACCCGTGAAAATCTGTTCGGCAAGAAAAGAGCGGAGAGCCTCATTTGCCTCCGGATTGCTGTAATCTCCAGCAAGAAAATACCCTCCGACCGTGAGGGCCAAAGCTATGTGGGGATTGTCCGCGTTATCGACGAAAATTCGGCCTGGGTTGTTGCTTTCGATTGTGGCTCGGAGAGCCAGACAATAGTCAAGCCGTCGAAACAGGGGGAGCACCCTGCCGAATTCGTTCTGTTTCAGTTCTTTAAACAGGTCAATCCCTTGTTTCACTTTATGTCAAGGTCGCTTTTCCTCAATAAAACCTTACCCCAACCAACGAAACTAATGTTGAGATGCGCGTCTGTTCAGGGTAACGTTAAATTATTACCGTATGTCAGTTGCCCTTTTATCTCGCTTGAACCTGATCTGAATAATATGAAATCAATGAGGCAGAACATCAGCTTTGGAATTGCAGCTCTTCAGCATCTTCCGTGCGAGCGCGGAGAAACTGATCCCAACCTTCAAGGAAATAGCTAAAGAAGTTATTCCAACTCTGCGGTGATCACAAGCGCGCGTGGATGACGCCAACAGCAGCCGGGGGGCGCGCGTGCTCGAAATGGGGGACTTACACGTTTCTGCTTGCTCTGAGCCTTTGTTCAAAGGTCTCTCTGAGTTTTGCTATCGGCAGGTATCCGTTGGCTGTGATAGTGTCATGGAAGAATTTCTCGCTGTATTTGGGCCCCATCTTTTCCCTTACTTCGTCTCGCAGTTTCAATATGAGATGTTTGCCGAGCAGGTACGAGAGGGCATACCCAGGTGTCATTGTGTATCTGCGAACCTCGGCGATCGCAACGTTCTTTGACATTCCAGTCTCGCTCACTAGCATGTCCACCGCCTCGTTGAAAGTCATTTCTCCGCAGGAGAGTTTTACGTCAACGATCATTCGGACGGCCCGAAAGACGATTCTGTTAACTTGCATTAACTTGGCGTTTGCACCTCCTTGAAATCCATGGTTCATCATCATCTCTTCGCAGTAATGGGCCCAACCTTCTACAGTTTCGGTGCCTTGACTGATGTATCGGATGAATGAGCCGAGACGGTTTGAGCGGGACGTCTGGAGGAAGTGGCCTGGAAAGGCTTCGTGGACCACAGTGCTTGGGATGCTTGCGTAATTTGCATGTTTGCCAAGATCTTTCATGTCTTTGGGGCGGGTTACGATGTATATTCCTTCTTGAGTCTTTTCGTATTTGGCTGGCAGCACGAGTGCTGCAGTGGGAATCAAGGGCGCCATGAATGACGGGGTTTCTTCAACATGAAGCTTATCTGCTCCAAGAATCGTTGCGATGTCATTGTCCAGTACAAAGCTTCGTGCTCGTTCCATTTCTTTTCGCGTGAATTCTAAGGCTTCTTCAAAGGTTTTGGGCGCTTCAGATTGTATTTCTTTCATCACCTTTTCAACAGTCTTTCCAGGAGAGATCTTTGCAGCGAGCTTGGCTCGTTCCTCTTTTGTCTCTCGGAGAAACTTCACTCCTAACTCATGGATCTCATCGGCACTGAATCCGAGATCTCTGAGGTTGAGGAGTCTTTCGAGCTTCTCTCTTCCGATGACCCAGTTAGTCTTTGCCTTGGGCAACAATGCTTTCAACCATTCCAGATGCTTGTTGAGTGGTTGCGACAGGTCTGTGATTGCCTTCTGGAGTTTTTGATGGAGCTCTTGCGATATTCTCTCCTTTGTAACGGTGATGAGAAACTGCAGGTAGCCTGGTATCTGTTGGCATTGTTCGATGGCTATTTCAGTCCACAGTTTTACTGGCACGCAGTTCTTGAAACTGTTTCGAAATTGGTCTAGATATGCAGGCAGTTTCTCTAAGCGAGAGACAATGCCTTCGATTCTTGCCTCTAGAGGTGCGTACTCTCTGGTTAGAACTATGAAGATCAGAGAGCCTATGCCTTCTAGGGCTTCGGGATTTTTCTCGTGGGCACGGTACTCATGTGCGTAAAACTTGTCTATCTCGTGAACATATTGGAGCAGTCTCCAGTCCATTTTGTGTTCTTCGTTGAGTTCGTCGAAGTCGATTTTTGTCTGTATCTTGTGAAGCCATTCTTCCAGTAGTCTTAGGTTTTCGTGCACGAGTTCTATGCTACCATTGGAGAGAAGCTTATCATAGGGGTCATGGAGGCCGAGAAAGGTGGCCCATTCTGGGTTCTTATTCAGAAACTGCTGCAGAGCATCATCTGCAATCTTTTCAAATGCGTCATCTGCGTTCATTCATCTCACCATTTTGGTGTAATCCATCTGGACTCTAACTTATAACCTTGTGGTCGGCGTGTGCCTGCGCGATTTGTGCTAGTCTGAGTCTATGGCTTGAGACTTGCGGAAGCCACTGTTTGATCGTCCCGCTATTGACCAGACGTAGCTCTCTCTAGGGTTGATTTGATTTCTCTCCAAGCAGCCATTCTCTTGATCGCTGGTCTACCATTGATTGATATCCCTCTTGCTAATCCAAATTCTTCGATAGCCTCTCTATTGTCAGTGTTGATCACCTTGAATGTTATGCCAGATCCTTTCACCTTTCTGCAGACCTCGTCTGCCATCCATCCACACCAAGGACACTGACTATTACAAAAGATATCAACTACTGTAGTACCTTTCCTCTCAATTCTTTGGCTTCTTGGAGTCAGAAGTCTTGGTGCTGCATGTGCGCCTAGGTCAAGGTGAAGCAGAACACGAGTGTCATCTCGTGAGATCTCTTTGAATCCAAATCGTTTGAAGAAGCTGGCTGGCATGTAGTCAAAATAGCCAAACCATTTGGCACCTTCATAGGACAACACACTCGCTCCGCCCACATTCCTGGCATCAGCAAGAAAATGCTGCATTAGCCCTTTTCCTACACCAGCTTTCATGAATCGCGGCAGCACCCAAATGCAATTTATCAGCAAAGAGTTCTTCCCCTTGACAGCTTCAGGAGCAATTTCAATCGGCAGATACTCAATGAGACCCTTCTTGCTTTTTCTTGGCCCCAAAGCCACAACGATCGCTAATCCCTTGGACCACATCTCCTCAATCCACTTGAGCCTCGTTGCCATATGCCTCTTCATAGCGTCTTTCTGCTTCTGACTAACGCCCCAAAGGCAGAGATACGAAACATATGGAAGCTCATCTGCAGTTATCTTATGAAATTCCAATCTCTGCAACACACATACCAACCCTAGTAGTCAGTTTTATGGCTTGTGGAAGGAACTCAAGAAAGAGACCGGAACTGTTCTCCTTACATCTGAGAGCTGCCCTTCATAGTATAAGCCCACTTCTTTTATCCCTCAAATAGCGTATGCCAGATCGATGAGAAAATGCGCGTGCGGTCAATAATCTGATAAACCTGGGGACGCTTAATTGCATGCATGGGCGGGATAAGATG
>CAYGAE010000141.1:0-3971 GCA_964347855.1 uncultured Candidatus Bathyarchaeia archaeon | reverse complement strand
GCGGAGGAAGATGCCCAGTAATCGACACCTGGTGGCAAACCGAAACCGGCGGAACTCTCATCAACTCCCTACCAGGGATAGGTCCCTTCATTCCCACAGTTGCCGGCAGAAGCTTCCCTGGCACAAGTCATAACATTCTCGACGAAACTGGAAAGCCTGTGCCTCCTGGCGAAGGAGGATACTTGGTTCAGACAAGTCCATTCGCGCCGGGAATGCTCAGAAACATCTGGAAAAACCCCGAGAGATACAAGGAATACTTCAGAGTGTACGGTGAAGAATACTACTACACAAGCGACGGAGCAAGAAGATGGGATGAGTTTGGAAATATTCGATTGACCGGTAGAGTTGACGACGTGATGAAAGTTGCGGGCCACAGACTATCAACGGCGGAACTAGAGAATGCGATAACGAGCCACGAAGCAGTAGTAGAATGTGCGGTGGTGGCATCTCCACATGACATTAAAGGCGAAGTTCCTATAGCCTTCGTGACACTAAAAAAGGAAACTGAGCCCTCAGACCAACTCAAGAAAGAACTGATAAAGCATGTTGATGCTACAATAGGACCAACGGCCAGACCTGACAAAATCATATTCTCAAATGAACTGCCCAAGACCCGAAGTGGCAAAATCATGCGAAGAATCTTGAAGTCCTTGGTGAGAAACCAGCCTGTCGGTGACACTACAACTCTCATGAACCCGGAGTCGGTTCGACAACTCAAAGAAGAGGTTGGCTTCGAAGGATAGACGCCACGCTTTTCCACTCCGTCGACATGATCATACCACAACTCCTGCAAATGATATGTCATGTCGACTAGTCTTCAAGATCTGACACAAACACGCGGCTGTTTCACGCCGCGAATCCAGCAAGACACGACAAACTCACTAAACTGAAAGTGGAAGTCAGGGGTATTGATCTAAGACAACTTCAGTACTGCTCGTACAGTATCTTCATCAACAGGCTCCATCTTGAACCCTTTCTTGGTGCACAAGCGAATCATCTTGAAGTTCTTCGACAGAACATCACCGCTAATCTTCTTCAATCCCATGTCCTTACCAATTTCGATGATGTAGTCAACCAACTTTGACCCAAGCCCAAGTTTTTGCCACTGGTCACTTACCACGACTGCAAACTCGCCGCTCTTTCGACCGGGTTCTAGGATGAGCCGCGTGACCCCGATGATTTGTCTCTTGCCCTTTCTCATTTCAGCGACAACTGCAACTTCTCGGTCATAATCTACGTTACAGTATCTGACTAAAGCTTCATGGGGCATGTCCCTGATGACCTGGAAAAACCGGAACCGCATCGTTTCCTCCGAAAGCGACTGAAACAGCTCAGATAGGAGAATTTCATCTTCGGGCTTTATCGGGCGAAGAGTAACAGGTGCACTGTTGTTTAGCTTCCAGTGAGTGACATATTTTCTAGGGTAAGGAGCAATCACGACGTGTTCATGAGGCAGAATTGGCTGAGTCATTCTTGCTTTGTCTATGATTATACGAGCGTCTACAGCGACTGCCTCGCCTTCGCTAACTACGACTGGGTTAATGTCCATCTCTTTGATCTCAGGAAAATGTATCACCAACTGAGACAGCTTGACCAGAATCTCTTCAAGTTTCGCGTTGACGGAATACTCCATCGATTCCAAGATTCTGAAGATCGCAGTCTTTTCCATAAGACGTCTCGCAAGCACTTGATTTAAAGGTGGAAATCCTATGCTCGTATCTTTCAATAGCTCCGCAGAACTCCCTCCTGCACCAAACATGATAACGGAACCGAAGCATGAGTCTTGTTTGGAACCAATTAGGATTTCACACTTCTTTTTCTCGATCATGGGTTGAACGATAACACCCTCAAATTGCGCTTCAGGCTTGCCCTTCTCTACTCTTTCAGCCAATTCTCTAAAACACGTTTTAACGCGTTCGGGCGACCATACATTTAGCGCAACTGCTTCGAGTTCAGACTTGTGGATTAGCTGAGGCGACAAGACCTTCAGAACGACGGGATATCCCAGCTTGGAAGCCGCATCCTGAGCTCCCTTCGCATCTTTGGCAGCCAAGGTCTTGATCGTAGGGATTTTGTACGCTTGAAGGAAACGCAAGCTGGCAACGGGATCTAGAACCTCACGACCCATTTCAGCTGTTCTTTTTAGAATCTCCCTAAGGAGTTGATGGTTGGGTGATCCTACAGAAAACTCTTCAGGAGTTTCGTAGAGGAGCTCCAGGTTCTTGGCGTAGCTATGCATGTACATGAAAGTGGAAACTGCCTGCTCAGGTGTAGTGAATGCTGGGACACCGTTCTTCCGTAGGATATTCCTAGCCTTCCAGCAGTTGTCCTCACCCATAAAAGCCGTGAGGAGGGTCTTCTTGTTTTGTCGAGAAAGGTCCACAATCATCTTCGCGGTCTCAACCGGATCCGCTACGCCTTGAGGCGTGTATATGATCAAGAACCCCTGGCTGCTAGGATCTTTGAAGCTAATTTCAATCGCTCTCTTAAACCTGTCCACGGTGGCTTCTTCTAGAAGGTCTATCGGATTCAAGAGACTACAGTAGGAAGGCAGGGCATTGTTCAATGCTTGAATCGTTTGACGCCCCAACGGCGAAAGTGCTCCACCCTTTGCAATAAGGAAATCAGTCGCCATAATTCCGGGTCCGCCAGCATTAGTGATTATTGTCAGATTTGGACCCCTAGGATTCGGCTGCATTGCTAGCGCTTCTGCGCAGTTGAAAAGATCATTTATCGCTTCTACACGAATGATCCCAGAGCGTCGAAAAGCGGCATCATAAACAGCATCCTCCCCGCATAAAGCACCAGTGTGGGATAACGCAGCTCTCGCACTCTCCCGGAATCGTCCAGCCTTCACCACCATAATTGGTTTAGCTCGGGCAAACCCCCTCGCTGCACTCAGGAATTTCCTAGCATTCTCAATGGATTCAAGATAAAGCACAATGCTTGACGTGTGAATATCAGTTCCGAAGTAATCGATCAAATCTCCGAAATCAACGTCGAGCATTGAACCTACCGAAACCAACACGCTAAATCCCACGTGGGCCTCTGAAGCCCAGTCTAACACTGAAGCGCACAGTGCCGCGCTTTGTGAAATGAATGCAATTTTTCCTGGACTAGCTGTTCTTTTCGCAAAAGTAGCATTGAGCTTTATTCTTGGACGCATTACTCCAAGACTGTTAGGTCCAATGATGCGCATGTTGTAGGCGTTTTTGTGTTCAAGAATCTTTTTTTCAAGGGCTTTTCCTTCTTCTCCAGCTTCTTTAAAACCTGCCGAGACAATGATCGCTGCCGAAACGCCAGAGGCCCCACACTCCTCGATTATTTGCGGAACAGTATGCGCTGGAGTCGCTATGATCGCGAGCTCTACCTGTCGGGGGATTTTCTTGATGTTAGGATAGGCGGTTATGCCTTGCACGGTGGGCCTAAAAGGGTTGACTGGATAGACGACTCCATTGTATCCTACCCCAACCATATTTTTGAGCAGCTTAGCTCCCAGAGAGTGCTCTCGGTTGCTTGCTCCGATGACCGCGACTCTGCGGGGATTGAAGATTTTATCGAGATTCTCAACGCCCACCTCGAAGGATCCTCCTGTTTCCGCAGAAACAGCTCTTCAAATGAAATATTACACACAGAATATTTATAGTATGCACTTTCAAACCTCTCAGAAAAAGCTTGATAGTGCATACTCCCACGCACACAAACACACTGTTTCGAGGCTTTGAGTCTTGAAGCCGCAAAATTTGCAGGCAAACCACTGAAACCTGTCGTAATCTGAAGGCGCGCGCATCACGAAAAACCATCAAACTCTGACAACAACCGAGTAGCAAAAACTAATATTGCTACTAAGACAACGTCGATTGTAGGAGACAAGTCTATGAAGTTCTCAGATAAGGAACTAGTCGCCTTTTTCCAAGAGCAAGAGAAACTAGAGGAGGAAATTGTCAAATCCGTCGGCAAAGCCCTCGAAA
>CAYGAE010000140.1:0-4117 GCA_964347855.1 uncultured Candidatus Bathyarchaeia archaeon | reverse complement strand
GGATGGTTGAGAGCTCCTCAGACGCAATTTTTCCTTTTGTTTGGGTTCCAGAAATCCGAATGAGGATTGCCAACCTAACCTTTAGTGACGTAGAGGCTTTCAACGTCTATGAGTATCCAACGGTTATTGCTGAGCCGATAGATTCTGACGCTTTTGAACAGAATCCAGACGCGTTTAGGTTTCCAATAGCTTTCAAACCTGAAGTGGTCTATGCATCAATCACTCGTGAAGGAGAGAATTTCAACGTAACTCTGATGGATGAAAAGGATGAAGAAAAGAAATCTGAACTTCTGGTTCTGGGAGATTCGAACAGGATTGTCTTGGGTGACACGGCCTTGTCCTTTGAGCCCACATTCCTAGACGATTTCATGCTTCTCCAAAACTTCTCTGTTCAGAAGACGTGGGAATTTGACCTGAGAGTTTTGATTCCGATAGTAGGAGTTCCTGTTGCTATTCTCGTAGTGTGGTTATATCGCAAGAGAACGCAACATTAACATTGCTTTTCACTCACATTTATATATGTAGTTCACATAAGAGTTTAATCGGGTTGTCATGGTCAAGATTAGAGGCTTGAGGACAAACCTACTACTGTTAATCGTTTTTATTGCAGCAGGTCTGCTGATAGCCGCGATTCTCTTGAGCGCTCCCATGGGCAGCGTTCCGAATCCGTTAAGCCTTGCTTTGGAAGGGGGACAATATACATTGTCATCTGTGGGTAGAAACAACGTGTCAATGACACACTTTGTAGAGGACAGACAAGAAGAAGCAAGAGACGTGCTTACCGCAGCTCTTACCTCTCTGGAGAGTGGACGAGGAAGGCTGGCTGCAGCTGGAAATACCAGGGATGAGTACGTTCTCCGCATGGTGGAGAATTACCAGATAATGGCTGAGTCTTCAGGAGTTATGTCTGAAGGTGTAGAGAACCTCCTATCCATTAGCGACGATTTGAAAAGTGCCCTAGACCACTATTGGCGGGGAGAATATGACGAGGCTTCACAGAACGCTTCTGTTTGCCTGCAGACTTTGACCCCTCTCGTGAGCGACTTTGAAAGGTGGAATCAGAGTCTGAACGATTTGGATTACCGTTATATTGCCTCGGGGCAGAGAGAACAGACACGACAAGCGGTTCAACAGTATAGAAGCGCAATGGAAACTTACCTCCAGTACATTCTCCTCCTAAGAAGCCTCCAGGAAGGCGCCAACTACTTGGAGATGAGGCAGTTGATAGATGAATATTTGAGGCAGTTGCAGAGTTCCATCGCCCGCGGAGACTATGATGCCGCTAGAGAGCTGATACAAGAAATCTCAAGGATACTGCAATCCTTAGGAAGTCAGAATTACCAGAACGCTGCTGCAACAGCATCTCAACTGGACCCGAACGCGCTGAGTGGCAGCGCCACAGAGGCAGCTCAAGATCTGACAACACGGCTGAAGCCCACAGAGGGAATAGAAGGACTTGAGGAGTATCTGGAGAGTCTACAGAAATATTTGGAGGCATTAGAGTATCTGGAACAAGGAGATCTGCAAAGTGCGCAGCAGGCAGCGAATGAAGGGCTGGAAGGCCTAGGACAAGGATCTGGCCAGGGAGATGGACAAGGCACTGGAACGGGTTCTGGTCAAGGAGACCCAGAACTCCAAAACCTCTATCAGGGACTTACCGAAGCCTTCAACTCCCTCTTGATGCGCATTAGAGGCGAGCCGGAACAGGGCTGAAAGCCCATGTTCAATTTGGATTTTCCTCTGGGAATCGAAAACCCGGTTTACAGCCTGCTTGGAATAGCTCTCGGAGTAGTCTTCCTACTTCTTTTCTCACTTTCCCACCAAAAGCTGAGGATAGCTGAAAAACGCCTTGAATTGGCCAAATGGCATACCATGAGAAGAGTGATCAGAATCATTAACGTTGGGATGAAGCTAGGAGTCATCCTTTCGGTGTCTTTTCTTCTGGCCACACCATATGTTCCAGCAACCATGCAGGTGCCCATTGAAGAAGCTACCGAAGAGCAGATGGAACAATACTCTGTAGCTGTTATGATGCTAATGGACGTTTCCAACAGCATGAAGGCTTCTGATCTTAAACCCACAAGGCTTGAGGTCTCTAAATCTATGATGGAACTTTTGGCAGGAAAGATGGGCAAAAAAGATCGAATAGGATTCATTTCCTTCGCTGGTGAAGTCCATGACACAATGCTTCCGACTGCAAATACGTCTGCTCTCATCGACCTGATTCATAATCAAACCTACCATAATTCTACCGCCATAGGAACAGCCTTGGAAACAGCCGTTGGAGTGACTGAAGCATACGAGGGAGGAAAAGCGCTTGTGCTCTTCAGCGACGGAAAAAACAACTGGGGTATAAACCTGACTTCAGTTATTGACGAAGCTGCTACCCTAAAAATTCCCATCTTCACGGTGTTTGTCGGAACCTACGGCATTGGAGAATCTGACCCAATTACTCTCAGGGAAATGTCTAGCGAGACTGAGGGAAGATTCTATGAGGTTAGAAATGAAGAAATAGAAAGCCTCGCAGCCGAGGTCTCAAAGATTTCAAAGGAAGTCAAAGCTGGCGCTTTGCAGTCTGTCCAAGATGAAATCACTGTTGAGACGAAAGACTACGAAACTCCCGTCACAATCCTTTCGGTTCTGTTGGTTGCTGCCCTCTTCTTAACATGGTTCACAGGAGTTTAAGCCATGATAGAAATCGGAAGGCCGGAGCTAATCCTTCTAGCCCCACTGTTCATAGCTTTGACTCTTTTGGGACATTATTCAGCTCAAAAACTCAAGAGAAGCCTAGAGATCTTTCATTATCCTCCTGTGCAGAAACTTGTAAGAATAGCGGCAAAAAAAGGAGTGCCTAGAAGAGGATGGCGTGGAATCAGCTTGGCATTAAAGATAGCCATAATAATGTTGATAACACTTGGCTTAGCCAATCCCGTTCTGTTGACCTTCAGTGAACGAACAGAAACCGTTGAAATTCCCATGGCTGAGGAGCAAGATTTGGCTGGAGGAATAGTGCTGGCTATAGACGTTTCAGCATCAATGGGCCTCAGAGACGTGGCCCAATCGAGACTGGAAGCCGCTAAAGAGGTTCTGATAGAATTCGTCGAAAACTCCAGCGACAAGGTCAGGTTCAGCGTCGTTGCGTTTGACATGGACTTGAAACGTTCGCTTTCGTTGACAACAAACAAGACACGAGTCACGTCGACGATTGATGATTTGGTCGCCTCAGAGGCCCTGCCGTGCTTGGAGGAGTTCACAGATATAGGCCTTGGATTAGGAACATCGGTGGATCTTCTAGCTCCCTTTGCTACATCTAACAAGTCATATGCGGTCCTGCTGGTATCAGATGGATTCGCTAACTACGGTTATCCAGACCCCATTACATCGGCTTATCAGGCTTCTCAGAGAGCCAGCGACAATAACATTCCAGTATATACATTTCACATAGGCAAAATGGGGCAAGACTCCAACCCTGAACTCCTACAGACGATTGCCGAGAGAACTGAAGGAGAGTTCATTGCGTCTTCAAGTGTAAAGGAGCTTGCAGCCATGCTCGACTTCTTAGGAAAATACTATGTACCTACAAAAACGTGGAGCGCAAAAGTGGATATCACAACGACTATTCCTGAAAGAAGAGAGTTGGGTTCCATACTAATAATAGGCGCTGCACTCGTCATCTTGACCCTTTGGATTGGAAACTACAAACACTATAGAACGTCCTTCTAATCCTTCAATGTCAAGTAGGAGATTCGCGCATAGCTGATTCTAAAAGTTTCAATTTGTGCTCATACTCCTGCCGAAGCGTATCGTAGGAAGAGGAACTGATCCTGTCTTGCGCCCGCAACTCTTCCAGATCCTTCAAAAGACTCTTAAAGATGTTGTATTCCCTAACCAGGCCTTCCGAATGTTGAATTGCTGAGGGCACAAGACCAGGGACCAATGAACGTGTCGAACGTACCTGAAGCTTGTTTGAGGTCTTGTCCAAATGCCCCACAATGGATCCTTCCTTGATAAGTCGCTGGACTCCATCCTTCACGGTTGGCAGGTCATCCTCCACGTTTACCGCCAGCTTAAGAAGATCAACAGTTTCTTCTCCACGAGAAACTGCGAAAAGAATCTT
>CAYGAE010000139.1:0-4169 GCA_964347855.1 uncultured Candidatus Bathyarchaeia archaeon | reverse complement strand
GCCTCCTCCTCTATGTTGACCTACTTGACCGTATCCGTGGGTTCTTGATCCGCGCATTTTCCTTATTTTTCTCTTCTTGTGCGGCATTTTTACGACCTTGTCTGCGATTTTGGGGTTATTCGAAGAAGTGATTTCAGGTGGAGTTTCTTCCGTAGTTCTGTCTTTCTGTTTCTTATGGTGACTTCAGTCACGTTTGCTGCTCTGCTGATTTTGGTTTGGGTTAGTTTTTCGTTGGTTGTTTGGCTGGCTATGTATAGTGCTGATGCGGCTAGTCCTGATGGGTCTTTTCCTGAGGTGATGTGCCTTCTTTTTGCCTCCCTGACAATTCTTGCGGCTAGTCCTTGGGTTTTCGTGGAGGCTCCGGCCTTTTCGGCTATCTTGGTAACGTAGTCTAGTGGGTCATCTATGGGCATTTTGATGTCTAGTCTTCTTAGAAGTAGCCGGTAGCATCTTGAAAGTTCCTTTTTATCTCTGATGCTTGCTTCAGCGATTTCTTTGAGAGTTCTTGGTGTTTTTGTGAAACGGCAGGCTGCGTATAAGGCGGCTGCTATGATGGATGCTATGCAGCGTCCTCTCACTAAGTTTTTGTTTAATGCTTTTCTGTAAAAGACAGCCGCTGTTTCTTGGACTGAGGTTGGAATGTGGAGTTTTTGTACGAGGCGTTCGAGTTCATTCATCGCGTGCATTAGGTTTCTAGCCTTGGATTCGTGCATTCTGGATCGAATGTGCCATCTTCTGAGGCGCCACATTTGACGTTTTGTCTTTGATGGAAGTGGCCTTCCAAAGGCATCTTTGTCGATTTTGATGACTGTAGAGAGCCCTTTATCATAGCGTGAGTATAGAGTAGGTGCCCCAGTTCTCGGTCTTGATTGTTTTTCTTGCAGAGTGAAGGCTCTCCATTCTGGTCCGCGGTCTATTATAGTGTCTCGGATGACTAATCCGCAGGTGCAGCACACTGCTTCACCGATCTGCATATCCTTGACTAGACTTTCGCTTCCGCATTCTGGACATGTAGAATAGGTGATCAGCTGCTGTGTCATCTTACAATGTTCCTATACTTATAGGAAGGCGGCAAAACGTGCAAAAGTGGAATATTGCCGGAATTGCGCCTCTTAATAAGTGTATTCATATATACTCATAATGACATAAAAGGGTTCGGACAGGTCGGAAAAATGTGCATGTGATCAAATCTTTAGGTATCCTTTCGACCTCAACCATCCCGTTTGATTTTTCTTGTACCGCCAGATAATATCGCCCCTTTCCTCAAACTGGAAGTCCCAAGGCGAGACGAGAACGATGTCTCCTCGCCTTACCCACGCTCTTCTCTTCATCTTTCCACGTATTCTGCAGAGACGTTCGTGTCCATCTTGGCATTTCACTAGAACCCTGTCAAATCCCAGTAGTTTTTCTGCTATTCCCAGAACATCACTGCCGGCGGGTAGCACCATGTTCTTGAATTCTTCCTCGCTTTTGACCTTCTTTTTTCCCAAAGTCTGGCCTCTAGATTGCTGCTTACATGAGAGGCATCACTTAAATATGTTCAGGAAAAACGAGACATGGCGCTTGTCCCATCAAAAAGCTGATGTATGAGCCACGCGCAAGATGAATGCACAGGTTACTGGAGGAAGGGGGGTCCTTCGACAACCACTCATAGGTTGCATGCATGCAAAGTAATATCTAAAGGCTTGAATCCCAACAAAGTGAAAGTACGGGAATTCATGACTCAGTCTCCTATAACGTGTTCCCCCGATTATTCGGTTCTTCAAGCGGCTAAGCTCATGGCCAAGCATGGAATAAAGCGTATTCCCGTGGTCGAAAACGGTGAGGTTGTTGGAGTTTTTACCTCCTATGACGTAGCAGTGTATAGGCGAATCGTAGATTACACCGACTTCAGCTTTTAAGCTATTTTCCCGGCACGGAACGAATGAATTTCAGGGCATGGCTGGTTTGCTGATTAATATTTTCGATTTAAATGGGAATTAGCAAAACCTTATATTGCCTTATCTTGTAATAAGAGCCAAAACAATGAGGTGAAAAGAGTGTCTACACAGAAAATAACAGTTGAACTAGATGCAGATTTGCTGTCAAGACTGAAGGCAAAAGCAGACGCAGCAAACAAAACACCGTCCGAAAAGATCGCTGAAATTCTTAGAGAAAAATTCAAGGCATAGGCGTAGTACCTTAGTTTCCTTGAATTCTTAACTTGAAACTTCCCCTTTTTTCATGACAAGCTAAAACAGCAGCCAACTAGGAGGTGATAGGAGACATGCCGACACATGGAGCGCTTTCGAAGGCAGGAAAGGTTAGGTCACTTAGTGGCGGAGACAAAAGCGGTTTAAAGTCCAGACCTAATCCAAAGGTTAATACCAGGAGGAAATATCGCAATCGTGTCGTCTTGCAGAGAGGAGTTGGGCAATATAGACCTGGTAGACGCCGGTATAGAAGGAGACGAAGAAGATAACGGCTAGACTTACAGGTGCTCTAAGAGCGCACGCCCACGTGGTTCTTAAAAAGTGAAGGATTTGAGAAGAGGGGTCGAAGAGACCCATACTTGCTTTCTAAACATACTTTCGGTGTTTGGCGCAGGATACGCAGTAATAGACGATGCTTCTTCCGCTGCTAAGATAAGCGCCCTGTTTCTTAAGAAGCTCCCTCAGCCTACGATCTAGAGGTAGTACAGATTTACGTTTCTCCACTGCCTTATCCCGCGGCACCATCTTTCCACACTGTACACACTGCACTCCGACAGCTCTGCCGGACTGACCCTTCTTACGAGTTATCTTAGAACTCAAAACTATCCCTCCTTTTTATACGCGCGCGTCTGTCTCTTTCTGTCTACAGGCTCTCCAACAAAGACACTAATCACTCATTTTGCTCTCAATCGTCAATAGCTTCGCCAAATCCCTCTCCAAAAAACCTGTCCAACCATGCTCGAAATGAAAACCGGCATTATCACTAATCAACCTAACATCACAAGAATAATGACCATCGACATAACCCTTACAATCAGACTTCTTTCTTGGAACGTGTCCGCACTTCGTCCTACACAAATTCTGTACGCAACCGTTTATCACTAGATAGAGCCGCTCCGACTTGAAACGAGGCGTGATCCTTTCCGAAACCGCCTCAATCTCCTCGCGCTCCATCTCCCTCTGCGCCGCCATCGTAAACCGCTTCCCAACAAGAATCCCCTTATCGTAACTCTTCTTCTCCAAAACCTTGCCCATCTCCCTAACGGTATCCACACCAACATACCCGGACTTCGACTTAGCTTCAGTTATAACTCGTATCAAAATCTTATCATCTGACTCCGAAGGCGAAACCGTAAAATCCACCCGACCATCCTTCTTTCGGGTTCTCATAGTTTCATAGTCTCTGACCGCCGAAATCACCTCAGCCTTCTCAACAAACTCTCCTCTACTCACTTATCATCCCTCCAAACACCAAAACTTGTATGTGCACCACTAGAATACACCTCTCTTTTTGATAGGTTTGTCGTGTGATTTAATTTTTTCGATTTAAATGGAAATTAGTAATTCTTATATGCGCCCAATCCCACTTCCTAAAGACGTAGAGAACTCGTTTGCCATCTTCCATCAATCACCTCCCTGGAAGATCTCACTTCAGGCAGGCGGGTTCTCCCTTGACATCCTTGTCTTAACCAAAATGCTTGCGCCTGTAATCACAAGTATGGAAGAATAGTGGATCCATGGATAATGTCTGACGAGGAAATTGAGTTTCTGAAGGTTGATGCATTGAAGCCCAGTCTCAGAAACGTGAATGTAACTGTGAAGGTTGTCAACATAGAAGAGCCTCGTTCAGTAACCTTCCGAAGAGACGTTTCTGTGCACAGAGTCGCAGAGGCACTTGTGGGCGACGAAACGGGATTCGTAGTGTTGATGCTTTGGGACGAAAAAATCGCATGCATGCGCGGGTTCAAGCGGCACTTAAAGGCGAGTAGGTCTTGAACGAGTTTAAGAAGGCGCCTGGCATCAAGATTGAGAACGTCGTCGCCTCCGCCAGCCTAGAACATGGAATCGACCTGCAAGCGGTGGTAAAAGCGTTTCCATCGATTGAATATAGGCCGGATGTGTTTCCAGGTTTGGTATTCCGCACGAAGAGGCCGAGAACAGCAAATCTGATCTTCCGTACTGGAAAGATGGTTTGCA
>CAYGAE010000138.1:0-4187 GCA_964347855.1 uncultured Candidatus Bathyarchaeia archaeon | reverse complement strand
AAAATGCCGGCGTATCATGGAACAAAATCGGTATCTCTGGCTCTATCTTGGTGAGGCTCCATAAAGAGAATTCCGACATAGACCCCATAGTTTACGGTTCAGAAACCTGTCAAAAAACCTACACAGCATTGGGGACCCTGTTGAAGGACGACGGGGCATCAGCAAAACCCTACAGTTTCGAGGATTTGAAGCAGTTGTTCGCTTTTCGTTCGAAGGATACAACCATGCACTTCGACGACTTCATTCGAACCGAATCCAGAAAGATCCTGCAAGGCAAATTTAAGGGAAGAGACTATTTCATTCGCTTTGTGAAAGACTGGAATGAGATTCACGAACCCTATGGCATGATTCGTTACACGTCTCTTGGATACTCCAGAATCGAAGCCCGCGTGGTGGATGATTCAGCAGCCATTTTCACTCCGTGTTCCTATGGGGTTGAGCCTGTGAAAATCCTTGATGGCCCACGTTTCAAGCCGATCGCGGAAATTGCGTCTTTTCGAGGGAGATTTTGTGAACAAGCCAAGACCGGCGAGACCGTGATTGCTCAAGGTAAGGTGGAGAAAGTGCAGAAACAAGATGACAGTATGCACTATCGACTGCTCTTGGGAAGCAGAGTTTCGGACTACATGATTCTCGTCTAGGATTACCGTTTCAAGACTTTCAAGGTCTGTTCGTAGTATCTTGGGCCATGTGTCAGAGTAATCTGGTAGAAAGTATCTGTCAGCGTCTCGACTCGCTCAACATTCCCCTCCACGTAAACTTCCTCATCTCGTCGAACCTGCAACCTAAACTCTTCGACATAGGACAAAACCCTCCGGAATCTTTCGATGTTGGGACCTTCCAGCAACTTGGTTAGTTCGACCTGATAGATTGAAGGAATGAAAGGTGCATCAGAGTCATCAACTACTCTGACAATAGCCTTTATCCAACCCTCTCTCGTGATTTTCCTGAACGATCCATACTCGTTGTAAATCTCATTCCAACACTTCACAGGCTCAAACTCTACCTTGATAACCCGGCCGCTCTCCGCTTCATCGAGCAACGCATAGATCTCTTTTCTATTCTGATGCCAGAGAAACTCTTCCGGATTGTAGTTCACGAAGCGCCAGCGTTTTCCGTTGAGAGCCGCTTCACTTTCGAACTCATTTCGCAGTGAGCCTTGTCGATAGATCTCTCTCAAAGTCTCGCGAAGCCTCTTCAGCGTCTCCCTGCCGTATACAATGAGGTCTAGATCTGAAAACTGCGGATGATGAAAGCCGTGCAGAATCGAGCCGAAGACTCCGAAATCGCTTTCTGACAGGGTTGAGTTGGAGATGATCAAGCTACTCACGTTTTGCATTGCCTTTAGTAGGTCATCTAAAGGCTGTTTTATAATCAGTCGAGCATACTCCCGGTCTGGTCTTCGAGTTTCGGCAATGTCTGACACACGCACACCTAGAAATCGCTCTTCCAACGGGGCATATATAATGCTGTAGCGTGGATATTTCTCTTCAATGAAATTAAAGCCTTCATCGGCGTAGAACTTGTAGTAGGATGGCTCCTTTGTTCCGCGCGGGGCTTTGGGATTCGTTGATTCATATATCATGGATGGAGCGTATTCGGCATCACATACGTAGCCATTGGGGGGATGCGAGTACCCGTATACCCGAAAGATAATACCTTCTTTGGTGAGAATAGCGTCTCGGTCCCTTAGTTTCAGAGGGGCCAAATATACTCACGCCCGCGTGTTCCGGTGCCCACCACTACGTGATGATAGGTTTGGCCTGTCTCAGTGGCTTCCACCCGTTCCAGAGTCCCAGAAACCTGGACGGCGTCTCCACGTCGAGCTATGTTGCGATAGTATCCTATCATGGCCACAAGGCTCACTGGGGTTTCCTTTTCTCGGAGTTTCGATGCTGAATTGAGAGGTTGGTAATCTGTAATCGGGTAGATCGCGGGTCTGAACATTGCCTCGTCATCGTTAGCGACGTTGCACCGAAAGGTAATCGGCTTTACCGGAGAGTACCTGTAGTCGCCATAGTTCCGAGTCATCTGCTCGACCTTTCTGGCAGCATTATAAACGAAGATCTTACCTTTATAACGACCTTTATACTTCTTTCTTTTGTCAAGTTTCTTCGTAAAGATGTATTTCAGAGTGCCCTCAGTAACAAGCTTATCCATTGTCGTCTCTAGCGTTCGGAAGTTTCGGGACCCGTAGACAGCGAAATCGATGTCCGAAAGCTCTGTGTGCATGTCCATTGCGATAGAGCCATGGATACCGAAGTCCTCGACTGGAATGTTGGATTCTGAAGATAGGAGTAGAATCAGTTCTAGCGCCAGGCTCTGCAAGGCGTCTCTTCTCGTGCTTTCAAAGAGTCTCTGCAAACGGTCCTTCGGGACGTAAGTCTCCTCAACAAGTTCTAGTGGGACGCTTATGACTTCTTTTCCATGGAGTGGGCTGAAATGAACATACTGCGGAAAATCCTCGCGAAAAGTCGTCAGAATCTTCTGGAAGTTCTGGGCTGTGTACAGTTGTTCAGGTCGTGAGAGATCTACGTCTCCCAGTCTCCAGCTCTGTTTCAGAAAACGCAGCGGAAAACGTGATTGGAATTTCGATGGGATGTACTTCAAGAATGCAAAGACCCATTCCTTCGGATGCTCATATCCAAACACGTAGAATACGAAGTGATCTTTGGTGAGAAGGATGTCGCCGTCAGTCGGAGTCCACGCTTTCACCGTTAATTCCTCATTTCTTGTCAGAAGGTAATTGTTCCACCATCAAAAAAGGCGTTCCGTATATAGGTATAGACGCTGACTCGACAGTAATCCAAGGGTTTAAAATCCTTGAGGATTAGATGTGATTGCGGTGCGAACCTTGGAGTTCATTCCCTATATTTTGCCCCTTCCCAAAAGTCGAGAAGACCAACGAAAATTCTATCGCTGGGTCTTTGGGTCCGATACTGCTTTAGATGTTCTCAGTGAAGCATCACTTGAAGGAAAAATCTACCAGAAAGACCTGATCAAGGATTTGGAATACTCCAATAAGACCATCATCGAGACCCTCAAGAAACTTGTTTCGCTAAATGTCCTTGAAGAAGGAATGGAGAAGACCTTTTTGAACGAAAAGACGGTCTGGGTGAAATGGTACAAGCCCACAGACGTTGGTAGATGGATCGTTCTCCTTTTTCTCCCCCCCAAAGAAGTGAAACCGGAATTGGTTGAGGAAACCCTCAAGCAACTATTCGAACTATACATCAAAAATGCGCTTCAACTTTGTGACACATATAACTTAGACAAAGAGATTTTGAGGACAGTCTTTGAAGAATCTTTTGGCTAAACCCAAAGACACTTGCATCCAAGCATAGGAGTATAGCATTCTGATTTAAATTCAAGAATCGATTTAGATACGCAAGAAGGAGGACCATTCAACTTGGCTATGGTCGCGGTCGTTGGAAGCAGAAAATCCGGAAAGACAAGAACTGTCGAAACGCTGGTTCGAGGATTGACCGAAAAGGGATACAAAGTTGCCACAGCGAAGCATATTCCAGAACCTGACTTCACCATAGACACGAAGGAAAAAGATACGTGGAGACACGCTAACGCTGGAGCCAGCACCGTTGTTGGTGTCTCACCCAAAGAGATAGCGGTCATCAAGAAAGTTGACACGACAAAGTGGGACCTGATGGAAATCGTTGACGAATGCAGAGATAATGTGGACATAGTCATCCTCGAAGGCTTCCGCAAACTAACTGAACAAGCCCCCCAAGTGTCAAAAATCGTTACTCTCAAAGCAGCTGACGAGATTTCCGAAGCAGCCAACCGATTCAAGCCAATACTCACGTTTGTCGGTTCAATGCCAACCACGGCAATAGGTCTGAAGGTTCCCTACGTTGACGTGTTACAAGAGCCCCAGAAACTAGTTAATCTCGTCGATAAAAGACTTGCAGAATCAGTTAAAAGAAAGAAGGAGCGAGAAGGAAAGCTCAAAATTCAAATCGACGGCAAATCTCTGCCGATGAACCCTTTCGTTCAGAAAATAATGAGAAGCTCGCTATTGGCTATGGTTTCAACATTGAAGAACGCAACTATAGAAGGAAAGGAAGGCGTTTCCATAACGATTGAAAAGCCTTAGTCGAAATGTTCACCCTTAGCTCTCTTGAGGGTTGAGAGAGATGGTTGCTGAAAGAGAAAGGAGATTTTTATCTTTG
>CAYGAE010000137.1:0-4235 GCA_964347855.1 uncultured Candidatus Bathyarchaeia archaeon | reverse complement strand
AGATGGTAATAGAAGCAGTTCATGAGGTCATCAAAAGAGGCTTAGATCCCGTAGAGGCAATTGAAAAGGGAATATCTGCGGGAATGAGAGCGATGGGTGACAGATTCGACAAAATGGAAGTTTTCCTGCCAGAACTGATGATAGCAGCAGAAATCGTTGAGGCGGGACTAGATATTTTACTTCCAGAAATACAAAAAGAAAAACTTCCGATAAAAGGAAAGGTTGTAATAGGTACCATTAGGGGTGACATACACAGCATAGGAAAGGACATTGTAGGAGCCATGCTAAGAGCCTACGGCTTTGACGTTTACGATTTAGGTGCGGACGTTCCTGTGTCAAAGTTTTGCGAAGAAGCAAAGAAAGTTGGAGCTGACATCATTGCGATTTCAGCGCTTATGTCCTCAACCATAGGAGGACAAAAAGACGCCATGGACTTCTTGGAGGAGATGGGAGCGCGGAGAAGGTTTATTGTGATGGTGGGCGGGGGAGCAGCGTCTCCAGAGTGGGCCAAAAGGATCGGTGCTGATGGCTACGCCAAAACAGCCGCAGAAGCCGCAAAGCAGGCTCTGGACCTAATTAAGGAAAAGAGGGGGAGATAGCAAAATGGTTTCCTTCCTAGAGGTTATGAAAAAAGCAGTGACCGGAAAACCATGTCTAGCACGACACTATGAGCTCAGAGTATTCGTACCCAAATTGAGGGAAAAAGTAAAGGAATACGACATCAAATACGACCCGACAACCATTGTTTCCTCTGATGACAGCCTGGCGGATGACGTTTTCAAAGCAGCCTTCGACGTTTTCCTTGAAACTGGCGCCTACTGTATGGACACGGAGCGGATAATTAAATTCAGTGAAGATGAGATTAAGGAGGGGTTAAGGGATGCGCCCTCCAAAGCCCTAATGGGGGAGGGAAAAGATGCTAGGACATTGACTCCGAGGAAGCCAGAAGATAAGGCTCCACCTTGGTGTTTTCTTGGAGCGGGCGGAGTTCCCGTATCCTCTGAAGAAATCTTTTCGAGTTTGGTGGAGGGTTATGCGTCAATACCGGAAGCCAACTCGATAACTACGCCAGCCTTAACCTCGGCAGGGGGATTAAGAATAAGACCTAGATCACCCCTAGAAATGCTAGGAGCGACAAGAAACGCTGTTCTGGCAAGGGAAGCCATGAGAAGAGCCGGAAGACCAGGCCTGCCGATTATGAACACACTCGCAACCGCTGAATCTGCAGTAGCGTTGACTATGGCACTTCACCCAAGATATGGGCTGAGAACGACGGATGGATACTTGGTGGCTGTAATGGATCCGTTCAAGGTAGACTTTGATCGTCTCAACAAGGCCTACGCAGTACTTTCTCTTGGTGCTCCCTTGGGTATATGTATAAGTCCGTTGCTGGGCGGGTACTCTGGTGGGGCAGAAGGCACAGCAGTTGCAAACACGGCATATCATCTTTTAGCGACCCTTCTCTTGAAGGCCACTTGGCATCTGCCTTTCCCTCTCCACATTAAGTATGTATGCAACACCACACCTGAACTGCTGTGGCTAATTAGCGTTAGCGGTCAAGCTATCAGTAGGAACACACATCTGCTATCACTAAACCTGAACTATACCGCTGCTGGCCCTTGCACAGAAATGTGTTTGTACGAGATAGCAGCCTCAGTTATGACATCCGTGGTGTCAGGTCTTTCCATAGAGGCCTTGGGAGTAAGCGGGGGCAAGTATGAGGACAACATGACGCCTATAGAACCAAGATTTTCCGCTGAAGTAGCTCACGCTGCTGTCGGAATGAGGAGAGAGGATGCTGACACCATTGTGAAAAAACTTGTGAAAAAATACGTAGATAAGATGGCAAATCCGCCTATAGGCAAGAAATATCAAGAATGTTTCGATACTAGCAGAATAAAGCCATCACGCGAATATGTAGAGATCTATAACACGGTTAAGGAAGAATTGGAGGACCTAGGTATCAAGTTCAAGCGTAAGTGAAGATATGCGCGCGATCTTGCGGCATGTATGCAATTTGAACAAACTGGCAAACAGAAGTTTACTCCTTTGGAACAAGGAGCCATCGCCATGAATCTTACGAAGTTTGAAACAGCGTTGCACACGGGTTTCGTGCTTGGAGCTCTTTTTGTCGAATTACTTGCAGTAATGTCGTATGTGATGTGATGGCTGTATACCTCCTAAATCGACTGGTGCGGGTTAGTTGAACTCAATTCAAGTTCAAGTAGACTGAACGGAACAAATTCCTAATTGGCAAAAGCTTTTTTAAACATGACCCCATCATTAGAGATGATGGGAGGGATTGGGCGTGACAAACGAACATTTGGAGTCTTCTTCGAAGAGGATTGGTCAGCTTTACCCAATATTGGTTGACTATTACGGGAACGTCATCGATGGAGAACACAGGCTTGGGGTGGATGAAAATTGGAGGAGGTTGAGGCTGGAGCACATCCGAACTGAGAAGGACCTACTTATCGCTCGCATCATCAGTAACACAGTTAGGCGAAGTGTGCCACGCAAAGAGAAGAGAGGGCTCTTGGAAAGACTGGGAGAGCTCTACCTAAGCGAAGGAGCAGAGCCCGGAAATATCGCGCATAAGATAGCAGATGAGACTGGCATGAGCTACACCTGGGTCATGAAATACCTACCTCACAGGTTCAAGGATAACGTACAATCGGAGAGGAGAACCGGTTCGGTTACACGCTGTGTAACCAGAATCTTGGATGAACTCTTAAGACCTCCTAAGTCGGAAGGAGCGCTGAAGATAATAGATTACGCGAACACAGACTTCGTATCGCTCATGCTCAGGAAAGGCTTCTACAAGAAGTTTGAAAGGAAATCCCTAGAACTCGGGATGCCAACAGAACTCAGCGCGCTAAAGGCTCTAGAAGACTATCACGAAAAGATGAAGAGGGCCATCGCCATCAAAAACATGAACAAACCGAGGAGAGAGAGCGAAAAATCATAGAACTTGGGGACCCTCCAAGAGGAGTAAGGATAAAGGTCCAAAGACAGCTCGACAAGCAGCTTCCCCGCACATGAAAAGTGTTCATGCATGCACCGGAACCCTGTCAACTTTTCCACCCAATAGAACAGTTAGAACCCTCCTTTTATAGCTAGATTCGACAGTTTTATAGAGGTTTCACCCAGTCTAATTAATGATCTCATCATTGAATGACAAACATACATTCAATGGCGGTATGAAAAGATGATAGCAGTTGATCGTAGCAAGATAAGGAAGTTAATGGAGCGTGAGGAAAAGAATTTTGTCGAAACACATCCAAAGTCAAAGGCAATTTTTGAGAGGGCAAAATCGTCGCTTCTAGTCGGCGTGCCTATGAACTGGATGATCAGATGGGCTGGACCATATCCCATTTTTCTGAAGGAAGCGAAAGGAGCGTACGTGACTGACGTTGACGAGCACCGATACCTCGACTTATGTCTTGGAGACACAGGCGCGATGTTTGGCCACTCCCCTAAACCCGTCGTCGATGCAGTAATTCGTCAGCTGCGACGGGGGATCACCATGATGCTGCCAACTGAGGATTCAATATGGGTAGGAGAGGAATTAGAGCGTCGCTTCGGCCTACCATACTGGCAGTTTGCCCTGACGGCCACAGATGCTAACAGATTCTCGATCAGAATTGCCCGCGATATAACCAAGAGAAAAAAAATCCTAGTGTTCAACGGCTGTTACCATGGCAGTGTAGATGAAGCGCTGATCAGCCTTGAGAACGGAACAGTGATCCCCAAAGAGGGGAACATCGGACCTCCCATAGATCCGGCAATCACAACTAGAGCCGTTGAATTCAATGATCTCGACGCACTAGAGGCTGCGTTGGCACATGAAGACGTAGCATGCGTACTTTGTGAACCAGCTATGACAAATTGTGGCATAATTCTTCCAGAGCCCGGCTATCATGATGCACTGCGGGAATTGACTCAGCGCTTCGGCACCCTCCTCATAATTGATGAGACACACACCATTTGCTGCGGTCCAGGAGGTTACACAGCGGCTTATGACCTAAAACCAGATGTCGTCACACTGGGAAAGCCGCTCGGAGGAGGCATCCCAGCAGCAGCCTACGGCACAAGCCAAGAAGTTGCTGACAAAGCCCTGGCAAAGATAAAGGCTGACTCTACTGACGAAAGCGGTGTTGGAGGAACCCTATCGGGCAACGCCCTATCAGTTGCCGCAATGAGAGCTACCCTAGAGCACGTAATCACCAAAGAGG
>CAYGAE010000136.1:0-4360 GCA_964347855.1 uncultured Candidatus Bathyarchaeia archaeon | reverse complement strand
GCGCTTGCTGGGGCCAGTTCCTTCCAAAGCTTGAAGATTTCCTCTTCCACCTTGCTCTGTGGAATCTTCACAACCTTTACACTCCTTGATGCAATCACGCTGAGAGGAGTCTTTAAAGAGCTCAGTGAAAAATATTTTGTCTTATGGACACAGACGCCTTCAGCGCAACTGATATTTCCCAGTACTGGAAGCCGATAAGCTGATGGCGATCGCGTATACTCTTCACTTTAAATAGATTGGACTGATACTATGTCACCATGTGCGCCAAAATGCCCGACAGAAAAAAGCGCCACTATAAACCGGTCGACCCTCGAAAGTCACCGAGATTTTCGGGTATCCGAACATTCATGCGCCTACCCCATATTAGAACAATAGAGGGAATTGACTTTGCAATTATCGGTGTGCCCTTTGATACCGGTGCTTCATATAGAGTTGGGGCTAGGTTTGGGCCGGAGGCAATTAGGAGCGCTTCCGTTCTACTGCGTCATCATAATCAGGTTTTGGACGTAAGCATTTTCGAATACTGTACGGGAGTTGACTATGGAGATCTGCCGGTTAATCCTGGCTATATTGAGGATTCTTACGAAAAGATAGCGCGAGCCCTCTTTGCGGTAGTGGATAGAGGGGTAATTCCCATACTGTTGGGTGGCGACCACTCAATAACTCTAGCAGAACTCAGAGCCGTAGTCAAAAAGCATGGACCGATAGCCTTGCTCCAATTCGATTCTCATACCGACACAGGGGACAAAAGATTCGGTCGGAAATATGGCCATGGAACTCCTTTCAGGAGAGCCATAGAAGAAAAACTCCTTCTTGTTAACCATTCAATCCAGGTCGGAATGCGTGGCTCTATCTATCAAAAGGACAGTATAACCGCCGCGGAATCTCTTGGTTTTGAGGTAGTGACTTCTACGCAGGCCTATGAAATAGGCATCGACAAATTGGTGCATAGGATTCGAGAGCGCGTAGGAGATGCAAACGTTTTTCTCACCTTCGATATTGACTTTGTTGACCCCGCCTATGCTCCTGGAACCGGGACCCCTGAAGTGGGAGGCTTTACCAGCAGAGAGGCACTACAGTTGATAAGAGGTTTAAGGGGATTGAACCTAGTAGGTTTTGACGTAGTAGAAGTCTTACCCCAATATGATCAAGCACAAATAACTGCAATTCTAGCAGCGAATGTTATCTATGAATTCATATCACTGATTGCTTTAAGGAAAAAGCAGGCAATTGAAGGAAAAGCACTTGTATGACCAAGAAAATATGCATCCCAGGTCAATTCACGCCTTTCCGTGAATCATGTGTTCTTACGCTCAGGTTCTATTGGTGATGTCTTTGAGGGATGTTATCAAACTTCTCAGTTCCAAGCACGCGCATCCACTTGAGAGTGAGTGAAATGAAAGAGAATAGTAGAAATAAAATCATGTGGGATGTAAACGGAGAAGCGTCTGGAAGCGTTTTTCAGTTAATTGGCAGAACACCCCTATTGAGATTCAAAACGATACCCGAGAAGAACGGTGTTACAGTGCCTATATTTGCAAAATTAGAATTCTTGAATCCTACCGGAAGCTTGAAAGACAGAATCTACTATGAAATGATAACAAAAGGAATTGAATCTGGAGAGCTGGGGCCAGGTAAAGAAATCATTGAAGCTTCAACTGGAAATGCGGGGATATCTTGTTCGTTCGTGGGGCATCTGCTGGGCCATAGAGTCACAATTGTTATGCCGGAAGGAATGAGCAAAGAAAGAGCAAAAATGATTCATGCATTCGGGGGCAACACAATATTCACGAAGGGCGGAGAGAGTGATGTAGACCTTGATATTGAGAAAATACGAAAAATTATCGATACGAATCCCGACAAATATTGGTGGCCAGATCAATACACAAATCCTAATAACCCAAACGCGCATTGCAGGACCACTGGTCCAGAGATCTGGGAACAAACAAATGGAAAGGTTGACTGCTTCTTAGCTTCCGTGGGCACCGGCGGTACTCTAACTGGAATAGGCAGATTTCTGAAGGAGAAAGATCCAAACATCAAGCTCTACGCTGTTGAACCTTCTGAAGCACCCCTGTTAACGAAAAGAAGATGGGGATCCCATAGAATTGAGGGAATAGGTGACGGCTTTGTTCCTAAGAACTTGGACTTAAGTCTTCTCACAGGAGTTATTACCACAACCTCCGAAGAAGCGATAGAGATGGCAAAGAACGTAGCATTGGAGGAGGGGATTTTCTGCGGAATATCCTCAGGCTGCAACATAGCAGCAGCGATAAAGGTTGCTAAGAAACATCCTGAGTTCACCCTGATTGTAACTATGATAAACGATTCAGGCCAAAGATACTTCTCAACGGAGCTTTGCGGAGAGGAAAAGAAACTAGAAATACCTATTCGAGAACATCCTTTGGATGAATACACAACTACCGAACTCGACAGGAATCAGGCAGACTGGGAAATGATCGGATAACGTTGCGCACGTACCGCGCGCTTATGCTTGCATTTCCCTGTACTTGGATGTTGTTCCCACTTGATCGCGCGCGCGTGCGCGTGCCTCTGCGCGCAGTCTCGCGCTTTTTCCGATGCAGAATTTCTCGACAACTATTTCGACAAATTATCAGACATTTGAAGTGTCGATTTCGCTTTTGCGCGCGTAAAAAGGGGGGGTCTGCGGCGATGGAGATTTCGCAGCTTATGTTGCTGCTATCGCCGCGTTAGATTTTCCAGTAGGCGTATAGAAAGTCGAGCCATCCTTGAGACGCAAACTGCAAGTTTTGGTACGTCGATAGTCCTGTATAGGCGAGGTATGGTTGCTCTGAAGGTGGGAACCAGATTCCTAATCCCAGTGCAGAAGCTGACCACATGGGTTTGCTATTGGCGATATGCACAACGACTTTGTCAAGGGTCTCTTCTACTGCACCGGCGAGGGCTTGAATTTCTGTGTCCACTGCGGGATTTGTTTCAAGTTCCGTGACGAACGTTGGTAAGTCGATGTAGTACTCCCATCCAGCCTCGGCCCAAGGGAGGGTTCCTTCGCCCCTGGCTTCGCTTATGATTTCATGGTACATGTCGTAGCTCTCTTCGCTTTCTGTCAGTTTTGCTTCAAGCGCTTCAGTTAGTGTTGAAAGTGTCGCCACGGCTTCGTCAACTGTGGAAAGATCAATGACGGAGAGGGTTGCCATGACCCCTCCGTTGAAGTGAGCTCTCGGTTCATAATATCTGGCGTACTCGTCCGCAATTAGAATGGCAAGTTCAAGGGCTGAAATGTCGGGATTGCGGGTCATGCTGTCCAAGATTACGTCGTAGGGGTAGCCGTAGAGTGGAACGTAGTTTTCGCAGGCAACTAGGTAGTCGGTTTCCATGCCAAGGGCATTGTATTCGTAGGCAACTTCGATCATCGCTTCGAGGCAAGCGTCATAAGCTAGGATGTCTATCTGATGTCCGTCAAGTCCGGCAACAACTTCATCGTGTGTTAAGTGGTCTACCGGATGTTCGTCGTAGCAGCTTCCGCTGAAATGGGTTCCGTGATCCCACAAGTCGAGCAAGTAGTGTTGAGCTGTGAACTTTTGAGTCACAAAGTCGACAAAGGTCTCCAACACGTTAGAGTCGCCCATGTTTACCTCTTCTTCGTTCAGTGGAAACCCTGTGACTATTTCGCGGTCTCCATAGACAACCTTGTATAGATAAGCAGGCCTGTTGTAGCCATCCCATAGGACGACAACGTTTACTTCATCTGTCAATTGCACGCTTTGCATAAGCTCCAGGTTCTCGTAGGCCCAGGCGTCAAGGTTGTTGTCAGCCGCCATGTAAACCATAAAGGTCCAGTCGGCGACTTTTGGCTTGGGCGCCCCAACAGCGCTCATTGCAGCAGAGACAAAGGATATCAGTAGTAGCACATACGCAAGTCTCCTCGTTCTCATCATTTACAACTCTCCTCTCTCTTCTCCTCTTTCATCTACTATCTACAGCCAACGGGAAAAATCTTTGCCTCCGCGCTTTTCGAATTTCGATGGCTTTCCAACAATTTTCCGACAAGACAACATTGTTTTGTGTTACATGTGCGCAATAGGTGCTCGAAAAAATTTCTTGTCTAAAGAGCTGGTTCTATTTGAGATATTTGCGCGCGCACATTGACCTGTGCGCACATCCTAAGAAAGGGATAACTTGTGACATGCTACGTAGTGTTTGCCACCGACATCAACTAGTAAGGGTTCCTTTTTGTGACAGATTCCCGTGACATCCGGGCATCTTGTATGGAATCTGCAAGACGGAGGTGGGTCGATGGGACTTGGGATTTCTCCTCCAAGGACTTCTTTGATGCGTTCTGCTTTGGGGTCAGGCACTGGCACGGCGCCGATCAAAG
>CAYGAE010000135.1:0-4377 GCA_964347855.1 uncultured Candidatus Bathyarchaeia archaeon | reverse complement strand
TCACGTTTGCCTTGATCGCACGTGACTTGAGTAGACTGGTTTATCACTCTTCGTCTATAGCAAGGCATGTTCTCGCTATTAAGGGTGCAAGGATTAGCCGGGAGATCTTGGATATAGTTGCGAATATGTCCAAGGTCGTCTATGAGATGCAGAGAGAAGCGGTTCATGCATTTCTGAAAAGAGATGTTAAGCCTGCGGTTGCTGCGATGGGAAAAATGAATGTCATAGGAAAGGAGGAGAAAAAGCTACTAACTAAAATCATGGATGTCAAGGATGTGGACATTGCAGTGACTTTAGGGATGATAGCCCGTGACCTTCGAAGGATTGCTGGATATTCCGTGGCCATCGCGGACGATGCGATGAACAGGGTTCTAACGCCTGTTTCATGAGAATGAATAGAAGTAGAGGAATTCTTATATTTATAACCTCAAATTTATATACAGAATATTAGGGGAGTGCTCAGAAGACGGAGGCCCTTCAACAATTTCACGACTGGTATCAGAATCGCCACAAATACGCCAAGGAATGGAAGGCCAAGACTGGAGGTAAGGTGCTAGGTTATTTTTGCACATATGTGCCAGAAGAGATCTTATATGCTGCAGGAATATTGCCAGTACGAATCCTAGGCAGTCACGAAGCTCAGAGCGTAACAGAACCCCACATCTTCGCTATGTTCTGCCCCTTGTGCCGAGATTGTCTGGCTCAGGGACTGCTAGGTAGGTATGATTATCTCGACGGGATAATGATAGCCCAATGCTGTTTGCACATGCGTCAAGCCTTCACGAGTTGGCGGATTCACGTTCCCACCGAGTACAGTTACTACTTATACGTACCCCATGGCGTTCAATCTCCAAGAGCCTATCCTTACCTTCGAGGAGAGTTAGCAGATTTCCAAAAATCTCTCGAAGAATGGACTGGAAAGCCCATCACAAATGGAGACTTAGATCGCGCAATAGAAGTTTACAACACGAATCGCCGATTGATGAAACAAGTCTACGAGCATAGGAAAAAGAACGACCCTCCGCTTACTGGATTGGAAGCCATGGAAATGGTAGTCTCGAGTCAAATGGCCGACAAAGAAGACCACAATCTTGTACTCAAAGACCTCTTGAACGAGTTGCCTGAACGAAAACTCAAGCGGCCAACTGGCACAAGACTGATGATTCTTGGAAGCGAAGACGATGACACAGAGTTCATAGGAATGGTTGAATCTTTGGGTGCGACCATCGTCATTGATGATCACTGTACTGGAAGCCGATACTTTTGGAACGAGGTCATTCCGCAAGACGACCGGCTTATGGCAATCGCCGCTCGTTACATCGACCGACCACCTTGCCCAAGCAAAGACTGGCCAGAAAGAACGAGACCACAACACATCCTGAAATTAGCGAAAGACTTCGATGTTCAAGGAACGCTCCTGATACAACAAAAATTCTGCGACCCACATGAGCTTGACATCCCAAGCATCAGGCAGCACCTTGAGAAGAACGGTGTCCCCACGTACTTTCTTGAATTTGACGTCACAGTTCCTGTAGGACAGTTCAAGACTCGTGTAGAAGCCTTCCTCGAAACGTTTCAACTGCCTACAGACCTATTTTAGGAGGAATGAAAATGCTAGAAACCAAGTATAAAACCAAGCTTTTGGGTTGCTGGAATGATGCGAAGCAACTGCGAGCAAGGTACTACGAAAACTTCGTGAAAGCCCACGAAAGAGGGGGAATCCGGTGGGCTGGCGGGGCTTGGTCGTTTAGTGCCATTCCTGCTGGGCTTGGAGATGAGGTGTATAGCCTCACAGGAGAACCTTACGGAGCAACCGTTGCGTTTGATAAGGATTTCGCCGCAAAATGCCATGAAGCTACAGAAGCAAAGGGGTATGCCCGTGACTTATGTGCGTACATG
Source organism: uncultured Candidatus Bathyarchaeia archaeon (assembly GCA_964347855.1). GTDB lineage: Archaea > Thermoproteota > Bathyarchaeia > Bathyarchaeales > Bathyarchaeaceae > CAYGAE01. Next base: position 2,478 of record CAYGAE010000135.1, on the reverse strand, counting down.
AGGAACTATTGGGGGTCCATCATTTTGAATGAGTACGCGTGGGGGGGTGAGTTTCCCAAGGCCGATTTTCTCTGGACCACCCACATCTGTTGCAGTCACGCCAAATGGTACCAAGTAGCGGGCGAACTTGAGGGTGGCATCCCGTACTTCTGCGTCGATGTAAGTGTAGGTCCCTACAACGAATTGAACGAGCGAAAATTGAACTACATCGTTTCTCAGATGATGGATGGCATCGACTGGATGGAGAAGGTTACTGGAAGAAGATATGACGATGAAAAGTTGATTCAGGCGGTTTATAACGAGTGTCGTGCGACTTCTTTGTGGGCTGAGATATGCGCTCTTAATAAGGCGATTCCAGCGCCTTTGGATGAAAAGACTATGTATTCGCTCTATGTAATCAGCACGCTCATGAAACATCGAAAAGAATGTGTAGATTTTTACGAGAAACTGAGAGATGAGGTTAAGGACAGAGTTGCGAATCAAATTGCCGCGGTGGACAATGAGAGCTATCGAGTAATGACAGATACTCAGCCACCTTGGGCTTTCTTACAGCTGTGGAGGTACCTTCAGAAATATGGGGTTGTTTCGATTGGTTCCCTCTACACTTTCAGTCTCACAGGGATTTTTGAGGTGAAAGAGGATGGAACGTGGGGCCCTAGAATGACTCCGCAGGAAAAGGGTGTAGAAATAGAAACTAGAGAGCAGGCTTTGCGGGTTTTGGCAGAATGGACCCTTAGCAGGCCTGAGTGGCAACATTTCTACTCACCTGAGTTGAAGAGTGACATGATGAAGAGGATAGTTAAAGAATGGAAGGTTGACGGCGTGATGTTACATTATAATCGAGGTTGCGAAGGTTTGAGCATGGGCATTGCGGAGAACAAGTTGGCCTTGAAAAAGGCAGGTATCCCGGTCATGCATTTTGAAGGAAACATGGGAGATGAGAGGGAGTTCGACTTGGAGCGAACAAGAGCCGAGATAGATGCTTTCTTGGAAATTCTTGGAGCAAAATAGGGTCGATGAAAATGATAACTGCAGGAATAGATATGGGGGCAAAAAACGTAAAAGTGGTAATCTTAGAAGATGAAAAAGTCTTGGCTAAAGGTCAAATCTTAAGCGGATTTGACCAAAAGGCGGATGCCGAAAAGATATTCAACGAAGTATTAGAGAAAGCTGGTTTAGCGCACGATAAAATCGACCATGTTGTGGCAACGGGGGCGGGCAAAGACTTGGCTCCCTATGCTAACGGTGAAATAAGCATGATGGGCGCTGACGCTTTAGGAGGAAGCTTCCTCTTTCCCTCAGCAAGAACAGTGATAGATGTTGGTGCTGAGGAAGGCCGAGCGGTAAGGTGCGACGATAAAGGAAAGATGGTAGACTTCGTCATAAACGAGAGATGTGCTGCTGGAGCAGGTACCTTTGTTGAGGCGATGTCGAGGGCCTTAGAAGTAAAGTTGGAGGAGATAGGCCCGTTATCCCTCAAAGCGGAGAGGGCGGTTCCAATGAATGCGCAGTGCACCATCTTCGCCGAGTCTGAAGTAGTGACGCTAATTCACGAAAAGACATCGAAAGCGGACATTGCCCGGGCAATACATGACGCCATAGCTGATCGAATAGCTTCTATGACGCGCCGATTGGGAATACAAAAAGATGTCGTCTTGGTCGGAGGGGTTGCTAAAAACGTTGGCTTCGTCAGTTCTCTGGAGAAAACCTTGGGAGTTAGTTTGCTTGTCCCTGAGGAACCGGAGTTTGTTGGCGCACTGGGAGCCGCTCTTCTACCTCAAAAAGAGACTTAGGAGGAACGAGAATGAGTAAGCAGATTAGTAAGGAATATTGGAGATGGCCTGAATACCGGCGAACTGTGTCAGGAAAAGACTGGAGAAAGGCAGACGTCATAAGTGCTGGAGTTGACGTTGGTTCAGTAAGTTCCAAAGCAGTGATTATGACTGACGGCGAGCTATATGCGTATAGCATCAAGCGGACAGGATCGAGCAGCCCTGACAGTGCCCAACGGGTAATGAACTGGGCTTTGGAAGAAACGGGACTCGGACTTGACGACATTCGATACACGGTGGGAACCGGATATGGAAGAGTGAACGTTCCGTTTGCCAAGAGAGCAATTACTGAGATTGCCTGTCACGCCAGAGGGGCCAACTACATGTGGGGGCCAACGGTGAGAACGGTTCTAGATATGGGGGGGCAAGACTGCAAGGCAATACATTGTGACGAAAGAGGCAAGGTCACGGCGTTTTTGATGAATGACAAATGCGCGGCAGGCACTGGTCGAGGCATGGAAGTATTCGCCGACCTCTTGTCCGTTCCCATTGAAGAAGTTGGTCCTATGTCCTTCAGAATCGAGAAGGAACCTGAACCAGTAAGCAGCACCTGTGTAGTCTTTGCCAAATCCGAGGCTGTGGGACTCCTGCGAAAAGGATGGCAGAAGGAAATGGTTCTGGCCGCCTTTTGTTCAGCCATGGCAAG
>CAYGAE010000134.1:0-4449 GCA_964347855.1 uncultured Candidatus Bathyarchaeia archaeon | reverse complement strand
ACGAAGAGGCCGAGAACAGCAAATCTGATCTTCCGTACTGGAAAGATGGTTTGCATCGGGGCCAAGTCGGCGAAAGAAGCGAGAAAAGCCTTGAAGAGGGTTGTTAGAAAACTGAAAAAGAGGGGCATGGTTATCCGCGGTAAACTGCGCATAAAGATCCAGAACATAGTTGCCTCCGTTATCTTAGGCGGAAAGGTGGACCTTGAGGGCGTCTATGAAGTTGCGGGAAAAACTGGCTTAGGAGGAAGAATGATGTATGAGCCGGAGCAGTTTCCAGGTCTCATTTACAGAATGGAGAACCCTAAAGCGGTGATTCCCATCTTCTCCAGCGGGAAACTGGTTTGCACTGGAGCCACAAAGGAGGAGGAAGTGCACCGAGCCGTTAAGAAGCTTCGTCAGAAGCTGGATGAGAATGGGACGATAGTTTACGATACACTGTGAGGGCGGCTGGAAATGAGTGTTGTGACTATCTGTGCAGAAAATGTGCGTTATGGGAAGGGACTGCGGTTGTTCAAGTGTCCAAAATGTGGCAGGTGGAACCGGGTGGGGCATCAGCATGTGGTGCAAAAAATCTTTGTCATCACTTGTAAGCGGTGTGGAACAAGGTATCGACTCAAATAAGATTGGTGAAAATCGATGAAACTTGTATCAGTTCTGCTTCGTGAAGAATATTTGAAAGGGCTTAATGAACTCGTGAGGTTGGCATTTGTCCAAGTCGAAGCGTGGCTATTCGAGCGAATTGGAAACATGATTATGATGGAACTGTGGGATAGGGGAGAAGGATAAGAATTGTTGGGATGAGATTTCACTTTGAAAACTGAATCAATAGAGGAAAGGAAGGCTCGAAATCTTCTCAAACTTAGGCGCTACAAACTGATAAAACGCGAGGGGAATGAGAACGTTATCAGCCTTTTGGCCAGGATTCCCAACGAGAGGAAGCATGTACTTATTTGGTGTATACTAGCTCGAGTGGTAGGAGTAGTTTACGTTAAAAAGATGGAAAAAGCCATGGAAGCAGCTGGAGTTGAGAATGGAATAATAGTTGCTAATACGCGATACACGTATGCGGCTAGAAGGAGGGCAAGGAAATGCGGGATAGAACTAATACCCAAGAGGTTTCCTCCCTTCAACATTTTTGAGCACAAGTTCGTGCCAAAACATGAGATCGTGAAGCCTGAGAAAGCGAGAGAAGTTTTGGAAAAATATCGAGTGCAAGGTCACAAGATGCCTTGGATTAGAGCTTCGGACGCTGCGGTAATTGCGATTGGTGCAAGTCCTGGAGACATCCTTAAGATCACAAGGGAAAGTTCTACGGCTGGGAAACATTTTTTTTATAGGTATGTTGTTGAAGGGTAAGGTTGTGTAAAGAAGATATGGTTATACACAATAACCCTTAGGAATTTCTCCCCAAATTTCTCTAATGATCTTCTGGACCTCTTCTTTTGGCAATTCCAGTCTGGACGATGTAACCTTTGTATAGTCCCTCTTCACTGTGTTTGTCAAACACTCCATAAGGCTCCAGCGCTTTATCGAAGACAAAGGTAACATGCCGCCAAAAGAGATCAATCTCATCAGGAATCCGTATAGCTTGATTTCCTCTTGAGCTAAGGGAACTGAGCAAGAGTACCTTTTTCTAACGAATTCTACGCCCTTCTGTGTAACGACTGCGTATCGTTTTTGTGCGATTACAATTCTCCGCCGTTTTCCGGGAGAAGGAGATGCCGGTACTCTTCTCATGTTCAATCAACCATGCGTATTTTATCGGTCAAACAGACGTCGACGTAACATGTAAATTAATAGAGGGCTTTCATTTAAATTTGTTATTTTCGATTTTGATGGAAACTAATAAATCTCTTACTGTTGTATGGTGGAATAGAGGCTAGATAATAAGGGATTGTTATATGTTAAAGAACACGCGGAGAAGAAGCGAACACGGCTATTTCGTTACTGTTTCCAAAGTTTATGAGCCCATTATGAACGATGACTGTGTGCAAAGATGGTTTTTAGAGTTAAAAAGGAAGGATGGATGGAGATCGACTGCACCCGTTTTTCTCAGAACCTTGCATAAGTTTGCTGAATACTCCGGTAAAAGTCCTAGTGAATTGGTTGCTTTAGCGATAGGAGACCAAGAAGTTGAAGGCCCAGAGGAGCGGGTTTCAGCAAGCTTTGAGGTAGCCAACGTTGTGCAAAGGTTTATTGATGAAATATTGGCTTCTGGTAAGCGCGAAAGCGCAAGGCTGGCTAGGGCTTGTTTGAAGTCTTTTTTTGAATCAAACGGTGTGTCTTTGAGCCTTGACCCTATTGCTCGAGTCGCCAAGAAGACCAAAATAGTTCCTAGCAAGGAGCAGGTTTATGCTATGGCTGATAATGCAGGGTCTTCAAGGAACCGAGCGATAATCCTGTGTATGTATCAGAGTGGTCTTGGAATAAACACTTTAAGAAATCTTAGCTACGCACAGGTTAGAGAGCAACTTGAAAAAGGCAGGATTCCAATCCGTGTTCACGTTACGCCAGATGTTCATAAGAAAGCCTCACGATCAGCTTACCACACTTTTTTTGGAGTTGAAGCGTGTAAGGCTCTAAGTGCTTATCTCGACGAAAGGAAAAGAAAGATTGCAAAAATGAGAAAGCAAGGTAAAATGGTGGACGAGCTGACAGAAGAAAGCCCATTGTTTGCGTCTGAAGGCAAAAACGTGCCTTTTGGAGGCAGGATGGCGGGGTCAAGTTTTTGGAGGGTGATCAAAAACTCGGCGGAAAAGGTCGGTTTGCAGAAAGAAGGCATTTGGCCTAATTGTCTTAGGAAAGCTTTCGAAGTTGAACTGAATCGATCGCTGATCGATAAGAATACGAGAAAAGTTCTGATGGGACGCCCCTTGCCAGAGGTGAAATATAATGTTGAAGAGGTTGAGCGGGAGTATCTGAGGTGCCGTTTTGGTAGGATTGAGCTTGAAAGGCTGGCTATAATCAAAGAGTTTGTGAAATCTGTTGGAATAAGGGAACTTGAAAAGAAGACACGACGTGCGAGGACTGAGAACCCCCGGGTGAGTGAGGAGGATGCGATTAGGCTTGTTGTAAGAGAAGAGCTAGGAAATAAACGCTAGGTGAGGGTGGCGAGGACATTTTGGATAGAGAGGAGATGCACAGGATCCTAAGGTTTGAGTTGGAGCATATACCGAGAGGTGCGCAAAAGACAGCCTGAATGGAATCGAGTTTTAGTTCCCAGTTGCGGTTCACAAGCCGTGGAAGGGAAAGATGGTTTGCTTCACATCGTTGATGGTTTCACGAACTCTCCTTAATATCCCTGAACTCTCAGCCTTTACGTCTTTGTCGAAGAGGCCTCGGTACATCTCTTCATTCTTCGGCTGGGCCTCCGCCACCGTGATAAACATCACCGCCCAGCATCGGGCGACGTTGAGGGGTTCGTAACCTCCGCCCCCGAATAGCAGAAGTCTGTCGCTGGAACATTTGTGCGCTAGCTGATGGAGGGTGGAGCTGACCCCGACGTAGGATTCGGTCGTCAGGGCCAAACCCACCAATGGATCCTGATAGTGTGTATCCACCCCAAACTGGGTCAGGAGAACCTCAGGTTTATAGGTCTCAATGAGTGGCGGGACGATCTCATTGAAGGCTTCAAGGTACGCGTCATCGAAAGTGCCCATGGGCAGGGGCACGTTCACGGAGTATCCCTTCCCGTCGCCTTCTCCGATTTCGTCAACTGTCCCGGTGCCTGGATAAAATCGTCCAAAAAGGCCGCCGCCGTATCTGTGAAGCGAGATCGTCAGAATGGGTTCCCTGTAGAAGATCCGCTGGGTTCCGTCCCCATGGTGGCCGTCCACATCCACGATGGCGATCCGCTTCAAGCCACGTCGTCGTTGCAGGTGCCTCGCGGCGATAGCCACGTCGTTGAACACGCAGAACCCAGCAGCACTGTCTTTGGTCGCGTGGTGCAAGCCGCCACCAACATTAAACGCGTGATCAACATCGCCACGCATGATGAGATCCGCTCCCAGAATTGACCCCCCAACCTTTGAAGATGACGCCTCGTAGATCCCTCGTCGCGCTGGGGTGTCCCCATAATCCAGGTAGCCTGTTCCAATCTCACACTGCTTCTTCACACGGTGGACGTACTCGCGCGAATGAACCAATACTAGATCCTCTTCAGTAGCGCGACTTGGCTTGTAGGGTCTCACCATTCTATCGAAGACTCTCAACTTCTGGAGCAGCTCAAAAGTGTCCTTGTACCGCTTAGGTCGCAGTGGATGAACGGGTCCAAAATTATAGCCTAGATAATCCTCATGATAAATGAACGCGGTCTTACCAGTCATATGCATCACCCATCTGTTAGTGCTGAAGTTCCTTATGTATGCATAGACGACGGAACGATACCGCGCAGCAGGAGACGCAAATGAGAGGAGGGGCAAAAATCACAACCATAACGAAAAGGTTTTT
>CAYGAE010000133.1:0-4453 GCA_964347855.1 uncultured Candidatus Bathyarchaeia archaeon | reverse complement strand
TCGATCAGATCTGCTCAAAGCCATTTCATAATCGTCATCGAAGGGTTGTGAAGATAGATGCGCGCGCGCCAGCGGCGAGAGTCATCAAGTCTTCAATGTGCCAAAAGAACTCCTTGCTCACCGACGAACTTGAGATTCGACACCCGTACTCCTACGAGTCTAAGCTTCTCGTTCCTCTGAGCAAAATAGTCTTGAGCAAGTTTCTGGGCTGTTTTCTGTAGATCCTGAAGACGGCCTGTGAAAAACGGTAGAGTCTTTCCGTGAGTGTGAGTTTCGAAACTCTGGAGTCTTATCTTAACTGTAACTGTCCTAAAAAGCAACTTGTGTCTAACGACTCGGTCATGAATCTTTTGACAAAGATCGTTCAGTCTCTGGAAAATGACTCGGCTGTCGTCAGTATCTGTTGAAAAGGTGTTCTCATGACCAAGAGACCGTCTTTTGCGCCTTATTCGTCCGACCTTGGCCTCATGTATACCCCGCGCATACTGATGATAGCGTGATCCTATGATGCCAAATCTTTGGGTCAACGCTCGAACATCATAGGAGGCAAGATCGCCTATCGTTTCTATTCCCATTGCATTCAGCTTTCTTCCAGTTTTCTCGCCTACCCACAGCATTCTTCGAACGGGAAGGGGAGCCAGAAACCTCTCAACCGAATCCTTTGGGACGACAGTCAAGCCGTCCGGTTTGTTGTGATCGCTGGCAATCTTGGCCACAAGCATGTTCGGACCAATGCCGATGGAACAAGTGAGCTGTTCATTCCACAAAATTTCATATTTGATACTTGCAGCGAGTTCAACGGCTTCTTCAAAATTCTGAACGTCTGAGCTGATATCGAGATACGCCTCATCTACTCCCCACTGCTGGAATTTCTGAGAATACGTTTCTAGAATCGCCATGATTCTCTTGGAGACTTCTTTGTAAAGCCGGTAATTGCTTTGCACATAGACGGCATTTGGACAAAGTCTCCAAGCCTTTGAAATCGGCATGCCCGAGCGTATTCCAAACGCTCTGGCTTCATAATTGCAGGTCTTGACGACTCCCCTACCGTCGCCCTTCTGCGGGTCGGCACCCACCACAACGGGCTTCCCTTTAAATTGCGCGTGTTCCCGTTCTTCCACGGCAGAAAAGAAATGATCCATGTCAACATGAAGAATTATGCGTTGCTTCGCCCTACAGGAACCTTTCATACCTGTGTTCCTCGACTAGAAATTGGTTGAGGTCGAAAGAGACGATTCGAACCCTAATCATCCGAAGGGGAAATCCCCTGGCAATAAGATCGTTGTAGGTGGTCTTCTGTTTGACCATCAGTTTGGCGGTACGTCCACACTTGATCTCGACAATTTCCAAGCTTCCATCAACCACGGGAAACTCCAAGGTATCACTGCTTCTGGGAGACGTATCGACTCTCAAACTAGCAGCCTTCGGACATTCCCTCTTCATCAGCTTCTTTGTTTCTCCGGTAAGCTGCACTTTCAAGAGCAGACCATCCGGCGTGCAATGGTTCTCGACAAGGACACCGACGACTTGAGCATATCGCGACAAGAGCTTCCGGTTCGCATAGAAGCCCTGAGCTGTGAAATCGTCTCTAAATGCATCAAATCTGAATAATTTTTGCTTCCAAGATTCTTTGTGATGTTTGTAGTCGTTCTGGCTGAGGAAGACGTGATTCCATCCTTCTTCTTTGACAAGCTTTGGAGCAAGTGAGTTGCGGATGAAGCTTCTCGCCAAATGCTCTCCAATCATCCCGTTCAAAGTGTTGAGTTCAAGGGTTTTGAAGTGATACTCCAAGTCATCAACCAGCGTGAGGCAGCCGTGCCTGAATTTCTGGAGCTGGATATTAAACTAGATGCCACAGATTGAAGACCCCGAGACCCAAAATTTAAAACACTTCAAGAAAGAAACAAGCAAGTAGCCCAGTGTGAAACGTGAAAGTGAAAGCCCATTTAGGAGTGCGCCAGAGTTCAAACGCATGTACGATTGTAGATGTTAAATACCAAGTTCCTGCTAATAGCTGTTTGAGGGTCGAGGATGGTAGAGATAAGAGCTAAGATAGTCAAAATCTCTGGGAAGAATGTCTCCTTGCACGTTTATCCTGAGGGGGAACCACACCACTATGAGATTACCTTGCCGGTCAAAGAACCGGCGCTTATAGACTTGGTCGCCACGCGTATCGGCACTCAAAGATACCGAATAGAGATAAAAAACGGACAGATAACTTCGATCGCCGAGTGATGCTTGCACTTCAAAAGAGAATGCAGATGAGCACTTGAGACCCAGAGTTGCAGTTCTCTAGCGCGCCATAGAGCGCCAGTCATGGCTAGAAGTCCAGAATGAGCCAGGCGTTTTGGATATAACATTCTTGTGTAAATAATTGTAGTCAAAGACGTAGAAATTGATATATACTTGTGTGGTGGATTAATCCACCATGGAATATCAAGTAGAAGTCGAAGTAAGCCTCAAATCTGGATACTCGGACCCCGAGGGCGAAACCACAAGAAAAGCGTTGATCGAGCTGAAGTATCCAGTCAGTGTTGTCAAGGTCAGTAAGGTGTACAGCCTTCATCTAGAAGCATCCAGTTCAAAGGATGCTAGACAAAAAGTGGACGAAATATGTAGGCGGCTATTGGCTAATCCTGTCAAAGACAATTACAAATTCAAGCTTGAGGAGCTCAAATGAGCCTCTACATCAAGACAGATGTTCCCTTCGAGCTCTACGAAATGCGCCTAGCAAAAGCGAAGGACGACCAGCTCCTGCAAATCAGCGAAGAGTTGGAACTCGGCCTAAATCTGGAAGAGATGAAGACAATTCAGAAGTACTTTGTTGTGAAGGGGAGAAGCCCAACAGATGTTGAGCTTCAAACCATTGGGCAAACATGGTCAGAACACTGCTATCACAAAACCTTCAAAGGCAATGTTGTCACGGAAAAAGGTTCAATCGAGAGCCTTTTCAAAACGTACATAGCCAAAGCCACCATGGAGCTGGATCCAGAGTGGTGTTTCTCAGTTTTTGAAGATAACGCGGGTATAGTCGATTTCGACAAAGGCGTTGCAGTTGCAGCAAAGGTTGAAACTCACAATCATCCATCGGCTATTGAACCGTTTGGAGGAGCAGCAACTGGGGTAGGAGGCGTCATTCGCGATATACTCGGAGTATGGGCTGAACCAATAGCTTGTACAGACGTCCTAGGCTTCGGTCCGCTAGACTTTGAACACGATAAACTTCCCATCGGGGTGAAACATCCGAAATACATCTTCAATGGGGTCATCTCGGGAATAGGCTGCTACGGAAACAACATGGGCATCCCAACGGTCAATGGAGCAATCTGTTTCGACGAGACCTACGTGGGCAACGTAGTTGTATACTGCGGTTGCATCGGAACTCTTCCGAAAGACAAATTTGTGAAAGACGCGAAGCCTGGTGACATCATATTGCTCGTAGGTGGAAAGACAGGAAGAGATGGTATCCACGGTGTCACCTTCGCTTCTGCAGGACTGACGGAGGAATCCGAGGAGATTTCCAGACCTGCTGTACAAATCGCAGATCCAATAGAAGAAGAAAAGCTCAAGCGAGCCTTGATCGAGATCAGGGACTGTAAACTAGGCTCATCGATAACTGATCTGGGCGGAGGTGGTCTATCGAGTGCCATAGGAGAAACTGCTGAGAAGTTTGGATGCGGAGCTTCCGTTGAGCTGGAAAAAGTTCCTCTGAAATACTTGGGTATGGCTCCATGGGAGATTTACATCTCGGAGTCACAGGAAAGAATGCTTCTTTTGGTTCCAAAGAAGAATCTTCGAGAAGTCCTGAAGATTTGTGAGAGCGAGGAGGTAGAAGCCACTCCGATTGGTGAGTTCACCGATGATAAAATGCTTAAGATCAGCTACCGAGGTTGCCCAGTCGCTGAAATGGAAATAGAGTTCCTGTTCAAACCGCCAAAACCCGAAAGAACAGCTAGATGGAACGTCCCGAGTCTCGAGGAACCACGCTTTCCAGAGCCGCGAGAACTCACGAAAGAGGTATTAAAGATTTTATCTTCGCCAAATGTATCAAGCAGAGAGTCAGTAGTACGGACCTATGACCATGAAGTGAGGGGAAACACCGCATTAAAACCATTTCAAGGGAGGCATGCAGGTCCAAGTGACGCTTCGGTTTTGAAACCCCTAGAAGATTCTTGGAAAGGGGTAGTGCTCTCGTGTGGCATAAATCCGAACTATGGAAAAATTGACCCTTACTGGATGGCCGCGTCTAGCATAGACGAGGCTATCCGAAACAACACAGCGGTGGGCGGTAGAAGGATTGCGCTGCTTGATAACTTCACGTGGGGCAACCCTGAGAAACCGTACAATATGGGCACGCTTGTGCGTGCGTGCCAGGCTTGTTACGAGTTTGCAAAAGGTTTTGGAACTCCATTTATTTCTGGCAAGGACAGCCTTTACAACGAATCGCCTCTGG
>CAYGAE010000132.1:0-4569 GCA_964347855.1 uncultured Candidatus Bathyarchaeia archaeon | reverse complement strand
CGAACAGCAACCGGCTTCGCTTCATCGATCATCATGTCACCCGCCGAAGCTGGCATAGAAGCCATGGTGCCACCTGAAAAAACGCCAGACAAACGAATTGGGATATTAATTCAGATTTATCATAGAACACGAAGAGAACTAAAAGGCCAAATGATCCAGAGAATAGGCCAATGCATCATGACGTGCCCAACTACGGCAGCCTTCGACGCGCTTCCAGAAGCAAAGCGGCGGCTAAAAGTCGGACGAAGCCTACGGCTCTTCGGGGACGGGTTTCAGCGGAGAGACGAAATCGGAGAGCGAAAGGTCTGGCGAATTCCAGTCATGGAGGGCGATTTCATAGTTGAAGACCGGTTCGGCGCCGCAAAAGCCGTTGCCGGGGGCAACTTCATAATCTTCGCGGAAAATCAACAGGCAGCCCTTCAAGCATCAGAAGCGGCTGTAGACGCGATTTCAAAAGAGACGACAGGAGCCATCCTACCGTTCCCAGGAGGCGTTTGCAGATCAGGATCAAAATCTGGCTCCCTGAAATACAAGCTTGCGGCATCAACGAATCACCCCTTCTGTCCGAGACTGAAAAAAATCGTGCCGAACTCGCAGGTTCCTGACAATGTGGGCAGTGTATACGAGATCGTCATAGATGGCTTGAACTTGGATGTCGTCAACAAAGCCATGGCTGCGGGTCTCGCGGCCGCCGTGAAAATTCCGAAGGTTGTGAAAATCTCAGCGGGAAACTACGGAGGAAAGTTAGGCCCTCACCGCGCCTACTTGAAGGATGTATTGACACTAGCATAGCTGGTGCTCACGTGAGACAAATTGTGGCCATGACCGGCGCCAGCGGAGCTATCTACGGGAAACGCCTCTTGGAAACGCTGAATGAGAAAGGAGTTGAAACCTACTTAGTCATAAGCCACGCCGCTGAACTAGTCATCGCCCAAGAACTCCGAATCCCCAAGAAAGAGCTCGAAAAACTGGCCAGTTACACTTTCGAGATAGATGACTGGACCGCTCCAATAATCAGTGGGTCGTTCAGAACGGACGGGATGGCTGTAATTCCCTGCAGCACGAAGACCCTGGCAGGCATCGCACATGGATACTCCGACAACATAATCCTCCGATCTGCAGATGTTGTGCTTAAAGAAAACAGAAAGCTCATTTTAGTCCCGCGTGAAACGCCGTTAACCGCCATTCATCTGCGCAACATGCTGGAATTGGCAAACCAAGGCGTTTTCATTGTGCCGGCCATGCCTGCCTACTATCATCAACCAGAGGAGATTGGTGATCTCGTGGACTTTATAGTCGGAAAAGTCTTGGATCTCATGGGAATCGACCATTCCCTTTACACGCGGTGGCAAGAAGGCTAGAGCGCTCAACTTCATCTATAAGAATTAAGCTTGATTGAACCCGCGGTTGAGTGGTCACTTTTCCCCACAATCCTTAACTAAAACGCTCAGACTAGACAGGGGTTGACGCGCAGAAAAGAGGCTCATGATATTGCAGTTAATCTCCAAACTGAAGAAAGAATTCTCGTTCATCCAGGGCAACTACTTGATACTGGTGCTCAGCTGGATACTCATGGACTTCGCGATGGAACTGCCGGGCACCTACTATCCCCGATACGTGCGCGCGCGCGTGGCCTTGGGCATGCTAACGGGAGGGTTCCTCTACGAACACGTCAACCCTCAACTGCCATTCTCGCTGCTACTCGTCTTTCTAATCCCACAGCTTCTTGTCACAATCTTTCTTGTACATGAACCAGAGAAAAGAGAGGACTGAACGCGCCTATCTCACAACGCCGAACTGGAAATGCGTGCAATGCAGCCCTATCGAAGCAGAACCCAAAAAAGAGGAAGGAAGCCTAACCCATCAATTGGGCATCGAGTTATGGATCGAAGTGATACTTCAGGCATCCATGCATGTAGGAAGGGTCAATTGCAGGGTCGAACCAGACAGTTCCTTGTCCCCATCAAGTTTGCCAAGTCACCGGTGCCGCTTAGGATAACCCACGCACCATAGAAAGCGCCTGTAGTAAGATCTGCCTCACCCCCAGTAGCGAACATGTAAGGTGCCCTCGTAAACTGCGCGCATCGCGCGCGCACGTGCCCTTGGAGTCTGAAAAGGTTTTCGCGAATTCATTAAGCGACGTGCATGCAGACAACGGGCATGAATAATCCCCTCGGCGGGCGCGCAATTGGGACCCAAAACTATGCTCATTCAACATCAGACATTGCTACATTTCGTAAAGCGGACGACTAGGGTCTATACCCTTCCAAGATAGCAAGTGCTAGGACAGCTTGTGTGATATCCGCTGTCGTTCCCGGACTCAAGGTATGCTTCGGGTCCCTAAGTCTCTTGTCCAAGCTCCAAAGCCGTTGTTGCCCAGCGCGAGTTGTCAACCCTCCTGTGTCCAACACCTGTTTAGCTTGTTCAGAGACGCCCTTGGCCTTGCCGACGCCTGCCTTTCGAGCGATGAACGTATCAGGAATCCTAGAGAGAATTTCAAGAAACGTATGCACGGTCGCCACGTTGATGTCCTTGGTGCTTCTAAGCTGCTCGACAAAAAAGGGGTAACCCAAGTCGAAGGTTATCGGATAATTCTTCACCCACTCTGAGGCAATAGAATCGTAGTCAGCCGCTATCTTGAAGACTTCAAACAGAGTCACGTGCTCCTCCAGTATCCTCTGTTTCGAGGCTGGATCCGTTACATCCAGCTTTGGAACCCGACCCAAGGCGCTAGGATTGGCAAGCGCTATCGCCTCATATACGTCGACAGCATCGACAGGAGTCGTGGATTCCACGATCAACTTCAGATCCTCTCTGAGCCTAGAGAGCGAAATCTTCCCTTTCGCCAAGGTCATCCCAGCGGCAATCGCCAAGGGTGAAAGCAGGAGGATAGCCCCCAAAAGAGTGTTTCCGCCATTCTGCCACTGAGCTACACTCTGCACAGCACCTCTAACCACCTTTCCAACCCCCGCATGGATTGGACCCATTTCTTCCCCGGCAACCGCGATTCCTCGTTCTGCTGCCTTTCTGAAGTGAGAGGTCACAGCCACGGCTGACGCTAGGAAATGTTCGTATCTGGTCCCCTTGAAGTCTGCGGTTCTGTGAACATTTCCAGGCTTCGGATAAGCACTGACCTCGAGAAGAATGGCCAGCTCCAAACACCTCGAAACGTGATCAGATATTTCCTCGGAGGAACTCAATGCCATGTTTATCCAACTTCCAGACTGTCGAAAACGTCTTCGCGTAATTCCAATAAAAGGCTACGGTTAATGCGTCCTCTTCTTATACACACGGTCACGATGCAAGCCTCGTGCAACTTAAATACATCCTGTGTAAAAAACTACACAAGGACTCAGAACAGCTGGTGGATAAAAAGCTATGGGCTCTTTCAGGTTGTCAACGCGTGATGTGGCTTTTGTCGCGGTCTTTGCGGCTCTCTCGGTGGTCGTAATCAGAGTCATCCCAGGCTTCCCAATCATTGGCTTATCTGGTTCACAAATCAAATTTGACGCCGCAATAGCTCCAATTTATGGGCTGATTCTGGGTCCTTATTTAGGCTCTCTTGCTGCTTTCTTCGGCGGGATTGTACTCGCCAACAGCTGGTTTTCCGTGCTTACGTCTTTCGGCCCTGCCGTATCAGCCCTTGTTGCAGGACTGCTAACCCAAAGATACTGGCGATCTAACAATAGTAGTCTATCAGGCTGGGCCGCTGCCGCCATCATGGTGGGGTTACTCATCATCGGATGGTATGCAACTTGGGTTGGCCAGCAAGCTTTGTTTTATCCAATACTCCACTTCGCAGCATTAGCCGTAATTCTGGTCCTCCGAGGACGCGTTGCCATAGGCTTCAAAAGCGATGAAGCCTCACGAAGTGGATGGCAAATGCAACCAAATTACATTCTCCTCGGAATTGTCGTTATTGTCCTAGCATACATCCTTCCCAAACCCTACCTGGAGGAGATAGAGTTTCTTCCCTATCTTTCTCTTCCACTATACTTCCTCGGTGGCATCTTGATACTCCACGGAATTTTCACGGGCGAAGAAGGAAAGGGAAACTTCGTGGCGGCTGTTAGTCTGGCAAGCTACTGCGGCATCATCGCTGACCACATGGTTGGAAACCTAGCCTTCATAGGCCTTATCGGCATAGCCTTTCGTCCCGAAGATCTGCCAGCACCCGCTCCAACCCTCTTCATGTCAGTTCTACCGATCTCAGTGGTTGAGAGATTGGTATTCACAGCTATTGCAACAATATTCGGTGTCGGTTTGATTCTTGCTCTCCGCAGATCGAGGCTAATCAATAGAAAGCCATAGCACGAAGTATGAAACAATGGATCCAAAGGCTCGTGAAGGAGACCTACTCGAAACCGAAGACAACATCATTTTCGACGTCAAAGGAGTGACTCACCCCCCACACAGAATCGTCGCCTTCCCGCGCTACATCCCAGATCCAAATGGCGACCGAAAGAGAGACGGAAGCACCTATCGAAAGATCTATTCCCTTTCCAAGCGTTACGACGTGCTCAGAAAAAGTTTTCCAGAGTACTTGGTCTACGATCAAGTTTTTGACAC
>CAYGAE010000131.1:0-4586 GCA_964347855.1 uncultured Candidatus Bathyarchaeia archaeon | reverse complement strand
CAGGCATACCTTGCGAGTCAGGAATCCCAAATGGAACAGGCTGTAGATGAAACTCGCGCGCGCCTCAAGGAGCCGCTCCCCGCCCGCGCCCGCCCCGCACTGGTCTGCTCCCGTTCCCGCCCATCCGCGCATCATTCCCCCTCTTGCCGTGATCTTGCTTTGAGGCCGAAAAGTCCGAAAATTCACCAGTTTCCATATTCTGTAAAATTGGTGGTCCATTCTCACCATTGTAAATGTTTTCTCCCGAGATTTTTGGGCTTTTGGGCTTCGACGCGTCTCGCCTGTCTTGCCCGTCTCGCCCCGTTGCCGAAAAAGCTGAAAATTTCTCGCTTTCTATATTCTGTAAGATTGGCGGCCAATTTCGTCCATTGTAAATGTTTTCGGGCGGAATTTTTGGCTTTTCTGGCAACGGCGCGTCTTGCCCGTCTCGCTCGTCTTGCTTGCCGCCCGCGAGCGCCGATCCTACTCGCGACTCATCCCTGCTTATTCCGTCTTTCAAAGAAAACTGATCGTAAATTTCTCACGGAGACATCCGGGAGATAGATTACCTCTGCCTTGCTGAAAAGCTTCCTTATTTCTTCCTCGTCTTGTCGATTATCAGGATACAGGTCTATGTATCTAGTAGCAGCTTTTAGACTTGTTCTTCGGTTGAGTGCTCGTGTAAGATAGCTTGATAGCCGGAACACTGGACCGCCCGTGCGAGCGTAGGAACCTACATAGAAGTTTGAGAAGAACACGTTTATTTGATCCTTGTCTCTTCTAACTTCATCCCATTTCTTCGGTGTCACTTCATAATCTTGTACCCTGACAGATTCAGACGGGAGCAACCCGACGCTACCAGAAATCTCCGCGCTTCTTCTCCTTGCCCATCTAACAAGTTCCAACCAGAGATCTGAAAGCGCATCTTGGGTGAGAATTTTTGATACGTCAACTCCTTTCATTAACAGTGCCTGATGATAGTGGTGGTCAGCAACTCCTCGAATAGCCCTTTCAAGTAATGTCATTCCACCAAGTTCGATAAGCAATGGCTTCTCAAGTTCCTTCGATCGAACTTCCAGTGACCAATCGCTAGGACCAAATTTGCCGGTTTTGGCGTTGACAGTTATTGCGCAGTCCTTTCCACGAACTGTCCTCCAAGAAAAGTCTGAGAAGCGAAGATCACGTCGACGCTGATCCTCGAGCACTTGTATTACCGCTTGTCTGGCTACTTCGCTCCAATTCACTTCATATTCTTTCATCTGTTCCGCTGTCTCATCGTCTATTCTGAATGTGAAGTTTGTCATAGTCAGCACCTACGATTGCACGTACATCATATGTGCAAGCTGATTTTTAAGCTTATCGTTTGTACATACAATGCACTTACATAAGAATATCTCGTAGGCCCAACTGCACGAATCCCCCTGGGCGACATCCCGAATCAACTCGATCGGACCTGAGACAGCCTGAGAGTTTACGAATAGAACCGGCCATATGCTTCAGGTATCTCCCGGGCAGGGGGACGGGAAAAAACCGCGCAAGGCACAGGTTCACGTTCCCGTGGCGCAAGACAGATGAGACAAGACGAGTTGCCAACTTTTTCGGAAACAGATTGTTAGATACTAATTTTTCGGGCGGTCGCGTTTTATATTTTATGGCGGGTGGCGGTTTTTGGCATCCTGTCTTGTCTTGTCTGTCTTGAGGGCGATGTCGACCCAGCACCAGGCCTGCCTCTTGCCGACGTACCGGCGCTCCGAACGGGTCTCGGGGACGCCACCCTGCAGGATCCGCCCGAAGGTCACCTTGGCATACATACGTTACGTTCAGGTGTGAATCGGTCTATTTCTGAATATCATTTGCAAACGCAGTAATAATAGAAACTGGCCACAACACAACCATGATCAAAGCCGAAGTCCATTGAATCGTGTACGTGACAGTAGCATCAAAGAACCACAATAAAGGATACCCGAAAATTGCGATTTCCACGCCCAATGCAAACACAAAAACGTAGGTGATTATAGACCACGGCCATAACTTGGCAAGGAAGCTCCGCAAGTTAACAGGGAGATGCGCACGCCACCATTTCAACGGCTCATTTATCCTTGTCGCTGCAGCAAAAGCAAATATAGACATGAGAATTGGTGCAAAGCCTCCTCCAACCAGCCATAGTATGATTGAGAGAAGCAATAGGATTCTAGCGCCATATTTCCTATCAATAAATGCATAAGCCCATATTGTAACTAAGAGACCGAAGATTACTGCAAGTATTCCTGTTACTAAAAAATTGGGAATAATTGTCAAAGCAGGTTCAGTTGCATACTCCCAAAACTTCTGCTCTGGACCAATTGCATCTATCATGATGTCGCTTGGCGTAACATTACCTTGAAGCATTTCAAAGAAACCATGTTCTATACCTGCAAGTCCCACAAGAACACCGAATGTTGAGGCTACCGTTTTAGCAGCGCTAGTATTTTTCAAAGCTTGAACCCTTTCCCAAAAATCATGTATTCATTTCAAGTTGCATTAAAGATTTAGGCCCAAACCTAAACCTCACCGTTCTCTCAACTACTCTTACACTCTTACTTACACTCACTTACTCTCAACGCGCGCGCTAAACTACTTATATTGTAAAAGCAGGGAAAACAGCGTCAAAACCTGCGTCAAACTTGCGTCATTCACCATTTTCCATTTTTCCCATTAGTGGTTTTTGGGAATTTCTAGTGCACAAAGCTTTAAATCATCATCGGGCGAATCTTGTGCCGAGTTCGTCGATGTTCTGCAAAGAGACCATAAGACTTCTTCACAATCCTCAGAAAAAGCGTGAAAACACAGAATTGCAGAAGCTGCAGAAGCTAATTGAAAAGTGCTTGGATGATGAGGAGTATGAAAGAGGACTACAGATTTCCTTGGATGCTATCAAGCAATTTCCTGAAAGGCCGACTTTAACTCATTCGTGGGCCCTTGATTGTCTGATATCTTTGGAGAAAAAGCAAAAGGCGATTGAGGTTCTTGAACACGGACTTCATCATGGAGCTTGGTGGTCCCCAAAACTCTTCAAGACAGGCTGGAAAGGACTCGAAGATCAGCCTGGATTCCACGAAATCCTGGAAGTTCTCAGAAGACGATTCGCAGAAGAAACAGCAGTTTCAAAAGCCGAACTAATCGTTAGAACTCCGGAGAAGTATTCACCGGAGAAAGATTATCCGCTCCTTCTCATACTTCATGGAGCGTATAGCAACAACGAAAATTCTCAACATGCATGGGTGAGCATTCTCAAAAAAAAGTCGATACTACTGGCTTTTCTACAGTCATCGCAAATCATGAGTAGCGAACATTTCGTCTGGGACAATGAAGACAGAGCCCTGCGAGACGTAAAGAGCGCCCTTTCAATCCTTCTAAGGAACTACAGAATAAACAGCTCCAAAGTGATTCTGGGAGGAGTGTCGAGGGGGGCTGAGATAGCACTCTTGTCGCTATTCTCAGGCAGTACTCAGACAGACGGCTTCATATCAGTGATCCCTTCGGTAGGCGCATTCATGAAACGATTCATCGAAAAAGCAAGTCCGATGAAAAAGAAAGATTTTGTGAGAGGGTTCATTATTACGGGAGAAAAAGACCCCCGTTATCCCAATACAAAAATCGTCTACAAGTTCTTGAAGGAACAGGGAATAGCTTGCCAGTTCTATCCAGTCTCTGAAACAGGCCACACTATCCCAGAAAACTTCGACATGATCCTCAACAGAGCAATCAGTTTCGTGCTAGAGGAATAGCTCATCTGTTTCCATTCTTCTAGCATAATACCTGCGTCAAACGGAAATGCGCGCATCAGAACACGCATACACAAAAAGGGGTTACTTCCGCTTGCGAAAGACCTTGATCCCTTCCACCTCGGTCACGTACTCGAACCCGGCCTCGACCAGCTTGCGGACATCCTCTATAGTCTTTGCCACTGCTGAAGTGAAATCGTCATCTTCAAAGTTGATCAGCTGCACGTACCGCAGGGTGCTCCTCAGGTTCCGGTGCCCCAGCATCCTCTGGGTGTACAGCAGGTCCCGTGTCTTGTGGTACGTCATCGTGGCCGCGAAGTGCCTGAGGTCATAAAGCCTGATGGTCCTGAAACTGGGGTCCATAAGCTTCGCGGCAACGGTGTTCCTCAGCCGGACCCACCTGCCCGTCATCTTCTTCCTCCTCGGAAAGGGCTTGTCATTCAGCCCGAAGTTGTGCCTGCCGAGATACTCCTTCAGCAAGGCCAGCGTCCGCCTCCTGACCTGGACGGCCCTCCCCGCCCCGCCCTTCGCAGTTCGAACGGTGACGGTTCCTCTTTCCAGGTCGATGTCCCTTGCTCGGGTTCTCTCAAGTTCGATCGGTCTCATTCCAGTGTCTCTGAGAATGCTGAAAACGAGAACATACTTGCCTCGAGCCCGCACAATCACCTGGTTGATCTTTTCCTCGGTCGAGATCCTCGGGAGCCTGTCCTCTATTCTGAAGTGGGGCAGCTCCCAACTCAGACCGTTTGCCTGGACGTAGCTGTTGTAGGCGTACGCCACTCCCTGCCTGTACGCGTTCGACCATCGTGACTGGCTGGCGATGTACCCTTTCACAGCATCAGG
>CAYGAE010000130.1:0-4593 GCA_964347855.1 uncultured Candidatus Bathyarchaeia archaeon | reverse complement strand
CGTCATCACCAGCATCGACACGATTTCCATCAGTTTCATATTACACACTCAAGGGTTCCATGTCACACGTCTAGGTCGTAGAATCGTGCAGTTACTGTTGGTATGTTTTCCCACCTTCTTTTTATGCCTTTGTTTCACAGCCATACACGTGCGCCTTGTGGACGTCTAATCTTGATTTTGGATTCATAAGACGTATAACGACTCGTTGATGACATCGCTGCTACGCGAGAGGATGAACGAACTTGGAGAAATACACCGTTCTATTGAAGATAGATCCTTCGAAATCCAGTGAAGTGAAAAGGAAGCTCCACGATCTTCCTGAAAAGCCAGATCCCAGCGTAAAGCTATACTATGCGTTCAACGTCTTCGGCGATTGGGACGCCTGCCTCTGGTTTGAAGCAGACCAGCACGACAAAGCCACCGACTTCGCCCGGAACAAGATAGCGACGATCCCAGGCGTCACCAAAACATACCTGCTAAAGACCACCATTCTGAAAGAATACGTCAAAAAGTGGTGACAATTCAACCACCCCCGCTACATCCCTCCTTTTTTTGTCAGCAAAGACATTCAAGCCGCTTGTTAGCATCTGTGCGAATCGTTTACTATTGGACCGGCCTTCGCGCGCGTTCTTGTTGTCGGCTTCTCAAACTCGGCATTAACATGGGCACCTGTTTCTTGTAGGCTACATATTCCTTCCCAAATTCTGTAACCAGCTCTTTCTCCTCTTTCCGTGAGAGAAGATAAATCAGTAGGACCAGCGTGGGCGTCAGGAGCAGCGAATACCACGCCGACAATAGCAACGAAATTCCCACGTGCGCCAATAATCCGCCCAGATATTGTGGATGTCTAACAATGGTGTACACCCCTGTAGTAACAATTCTCTCGGTCCGGTGCAGTTCGGCTGCCTTGAGGGTTGTCGCTCTTACACCCTTGATTGCAATCCAAGGACCCACTACAAGGAACGGTATACAGATCATCAGATGAAGAAAAGGAATCGAGAGATCGATAACTGGAACCACGCCTGATAGATTTGGAAGAATCGGGATGGTAAATCTGGGCTGCGGGGCAATCCAGATCGCCATCCAAAAGGCGAAGAAGCCCCATCCTGAGATGAGGCCAAGGCCATCCCCGATTTTAGTCCCCTTCTCTTTTCCGTATTTCTCTTGAAGTTTTGTGTGCTCTACTGATAAGAAGTGAACCGGGACCGTGGCAATCAGACCCAGTGCGGAAATGAAAAACCAGATGTACACTTTGCCACCGCAGAAATCTCAAGGCTTTTCTGTTTAAATCGTTTGTGCGTACGCCGACCTCATTCTAGGTTTCCTTCACGCGCTTTTTTTGGGCAGCTTGGAGAGTTATAAACTTAAAGAGTCTCAGTGGGTAAATTGTGTACGATGCGCACGATTGGAGATAAAGGTGACTGAAGGAGAGAATTAACGTGGAGACGTTGACTTTCTGTATAGTTGATGTGTTTGCTGAAGAGAAATATGCCGGCAACCAACTCGCCGTGGTTCGAGGAGCAACGACCCTCTCCAATGTTGAAATGCAGCGGATTGCCAAGGAGATGAACTATTCAGAGACCACTTTCATTGTATCAGATGAAAAACGGGATGGCGGATATGATGTTCGCATCTTTACCCCTGCAACAGAGTTGCCCTTTGCTGGCCATCCAACACTTGGAACCGCATATGTGATACAACGTGAGATTGTCCAGGACCCTGTGAAGGAGATAGTTCTCAATTTAAAGGTGGGGCAGATTCCTGTTGCGCTCAAATATAGTGGGGAACACGTGGATGTTTTATGGATGAAGCAGCTGAATCCGGTATTTGGCCAAGCTTTCGAGGCTGGTTTGATTTCTCAAGTTCTGAGCATCGATGTGAACGATATAGACGATCGATTCCCCATTCAAGATGTTTCGACAGGCGTCCCGTGTATCATAGTCCCGTTGAAGACGCTAGAAGCCGTCAAACGAGCCAAAATATCCAGGAACAAATACTACCAGTTCATCGAAGAATTACAGGCTAAAGGGATCCTCATCTTTTGTCCTGAAACATGCCATAAGGAAAATGACGTGCACGTGAGATTCTTTGCGGATTACTATGGTGTTCCTGAGGATCCTGCGACTGGCTCGGCAAATGGTTGCTTGGCTGGATATTTGGTGAAACATCGTTATTTTGGAAGAGAGCGAATCGACCTACGGGTTGAACAAGGGTATGAAATAGGGAGACCTTCATTGCTACTGTTGAAGGCCCGAGAGAACGACAAAGCCATCGACGTGTATGTCGGTGGGAAAGTCGTGATGGTGGCTAAAGGAAAATTCGTTTAGCAGTGTTTCACTTGGCCGCTGAGACTTCAGAGCAAAGGAAACGCATCAAAGTGCGCGGATCTGTCATTTCCATCTGTGTACCCTCAAGACGCTCTCGAGCGTCTTTCGAAACCCATTGGCCAAAGCTCAAACGCAAACTTTTATGGTCTCTGATGGTGCAGGAAATCGGCAAGTAATGTGCCAGCTGCGAATGCGAAGAGGACCGCGGCTACGTTCTCATGGTGGAGAAAGTCTCTTGTTTCAAACCATTTTCCATAAACTAATGCTTGATGCAACAGAATAATGAAGCCAACAATGAAGAGCAGAAGCGAGAGGGATCTCAGTTTCATACGTGTTCACCTCATTCTGTCGCCATAGCCTTTATGAGGTAGTAGATCTTGCCCGTATGCTATGTTTAGGTTATTCGATTCCCCAGCGTTTGGTGACCTTGACGAGGATGAAGATTACGAAGGCTACAATGATGAAGGTTATCAGTGCGACCAAGAAGCCTCCTACACCGAAATCTTGGCCAGATACTGTAACCTTGTAGGTGGCCAGATTCCCGAGACCAGGCAAGGCAAGACCTATGATGGGCATTATTAAATCAGCCACGAGAGACTGCACTAGAGCGCCTAGATAGAGGCCGATAATGAAGGCGACAGCAAGACCCATCACCTTGTACTTTGAAATGAAGTCCATGAACTCCTTCCATAACCCTTTTGGTGGCGGTGGTGCAGGCTTGGGCTCAAGCAACTCTCGGATTCGCGTCAACTCTTCTAGCATTTTATCCTCTTTGGACACGGTTCACCACAGGACAGCGATATTATGGGGTTGCTTGTTTAAGTTTTGCGGGAAAGTTATAACTGAATAGAAGAACGGGCATGGAGCGAGGAAGCTAGGCGCGTCCAAAGATTGTATTGTCGATGACAATTTTCTCTGGTGGAATCACTGGGTTCGCTTTTACTCTGAATAATGTGTCACTGTTGATAGCGTGGAATATCTGGGTCGTATTTCTCAAACGCATATAGGGCTATTAAGAAGGGAGAAATAGAGGTGCAATCTAGGTCTTCTTTAGGAAGAATGATTGGTGGGCTTCGCTTCAGTTCGGAAGAGTTTGTCCAAGCTTTTTAAGAAGTTGCCAATGAGCTTGCGGAATGCGGTGTTTCTCTCGGTCACGAAGAAGGTGAGTCTGGTCAAAATACTGATTGTGATTGCGGTTCTTATGAGTTCAACGGTGACTATTGTGGCTTTCTCGTTATATAGCCCTTCCTTTATCATTCGCAGCGGAGGAAAAGTGAATCTTCCCGTTGGGGTTGGGTTCTACTGGGACAGCAACTGCGTTACCCCGGTCTCCTTCATCGATTGGGGAACTATTGAGCCGGGATCAACAAACAACGTCACGTTTTTTGCTCGGAATGAGGGCAGCCAAGCTATCAGCCTCCTGATCAGCGCGGAAAATTGGCAGCCAATCGAAGCTACCGATTACATGACCTTCACCAGCGAGTACAGTGGCCACGCTATTGATATCAATGGAACTATTCAGATCACATTAAGCCTGGTGACGTCGCCGAGTATCGAGGGGATACCAAACTTCAGCTTTGACATCAACGTCGTCATCAATCGCCTGCAATGAATCGATTGTGTACCGTCAGCCTCGTTTCTGCAGTTCACCTGCCCTTTCGAGCTTACGCACCTTGCTTTTATAGCGCCTGCACGTAAGAGTGGTTCACTGCTGCCACTAGATCTAGTGTGTCTGGTTCAGTTTTTGGTGATTTTGGTATCATTAGATAACTTTAAATGGTTTCCAGTTAGAATCTTTTTCAGTCAGTAGGAGTCACTTTCTAGTTTGCGTTCCTCAGATGATTTATTGGAGAAATTGCGAGCGAAGCAGGCGAAAGAAAAGGAATCTGTTGGACAACGTAGCAAAGTGAAAGAGCTCGTCAAAAGAAATTCTCGGAGATTCTGGGTTGCCGGAATAGTCGCGCTACTCTTTTCAGTTCTTGCCCTCACTCCGGGGATAGGCTACTCCGCAAATATCAGTGTGGATTCGGCACAACTGCAGGTGAAGGGACATCCCTGCTATGGGTATATCTGTAGTGGCACTATGAATACCTCTTTCAATCGTTTCTGTTATCCGGTTAATCATCTGTTCGGAAGTGAGATTTCTACAGGGTTTGTCTGGGTTTCTGAACCGTATGATTCCTCAGGAGAGTCTGTAAAGGAAGATCTCGTAATCGAGGCCCTGTTGTCAGAATTCCCTGTAAATATCCCTTTCTTCTTTGTGCTT
>CAYGAE010000129.1:0-4643 GCA_964347855.1 uncultured Candidatus Bathyarchaeia archaeon | reverse complement strand
AATGGCACCTGTGAATTGGGTGATCTTCTATAATGTGTACGGAGTCGCCTTGTGCCTAGTAGCGTCAGTTGTTGCTCTAAAATATGGTAAAACCCTTAAAGGCAAATCAATTTAGTTCGCCACAACAAAGTCTCGGGTGCTAATTTAGCGCCTTTTTTCCGTTAAAGGTTGTAAGGCTGTTTTTTTGCGCGCGCGCAGGCAAGCAAAACACACACATTTGTGGAGGACAATACTAGAAGATACTTTCTAAATTTTTTTAATGTGCATACCCTCCTAGTTACGCAAGGAGGATCCAAGAAGATGAGAACAAAGACTCTTACGCTATGTTTGATGCTCACGGTTGTGACAGTGATCTTTGCGCCTTCGACGAATAACGCGCTCCCACTAGGGGCTGGTTCATCATCTGGGCTGACGGAAGAAGAGGTTGCGCTGCTTGGATTATTAGACATTGGAAATGCTATGGAAGAACTGGGAATCATCTCAAGCATGGGAGAAAAGATTGCTGGGACTGAAGAGGAACTCTTTGCTCAGCAGTATGTGTATAACAAATTGAGCGAGATGCCTTTGGACGAAGTAACGATGGAGAGCTTTCCAACGACCAGCTGGGAACATGAAGGAGACAGCATCAGAGTCGTCTCCCCGGTTACAAAGCAGATCCCGTGCACTACCTATGGATATAGCTATTCAATTTGGGGTCACTGGTTTGGTCAGAGGTATTCCTTTGGCAACACGCATCTCGGAAAAACGCTTGTCGCCCCCGTGGTAGATGTCGGATATGGCACCGCGGAAGAGTTCGACGCATTGGGAGACCTCAATGGTGCTATTGCCCTGGTGATGCGCGATGATAACCTCCAGGCTTGGCCAAATACGATGTCGGAAGAGGCCGCGCTTCATGGCGCCTCAGCTATTGTCAATTATGGCTACTATGGTGGAATTGCACATCCAGACGGGATTAAGCAAGACGTCAGCGGAGCGCCAATTCCTGAATTCGCCATCTCGAAGAACTCGGCATGGTATATTCAGGATCTACTGGAGAATGGTCCGGTGGTCCTCGAGATGGAAGGCCGGGCAGATGCGATCTCTGAGAAGAGGGGCGAATCGGTCAATGTTGCGGGCTACATGTACGGCACAACTCGTCCTGATGAGTATGTCATATTTTCGGGGCACATTGACTGCTGGTGGAACGGAACGAACGACGACTGTTCCTCAATTGCAGCACTGCTCGAATTTGCGAGAACGTTCTCTGAAGCAAGAGAAGCGGAGATCTTTAGCAACGAGCGAACACTTGTCTTCCTCTCTGTTGGTGCGGAAGAGTTCGGCGGACCATGGAATACCTGGTATGACTGGCTGATAGGCTCATACGAGTTCGTCGTTGCTCATCCCGAGATAATGGAGGGCCTGGTGATCAACCTTAATATGGACGGTGTCAGCTTCAAGAAGACCTCTGGTCGGTACTGGGTAGAGAACACCTGGGAGATCAATGGGTTCATTGCCGATGCAATAGGAGCCCTCGGCAAAACTGGACAAATATCCTACTACAACCCAATCTGGTCCTGGACAGATGCCTGGTCGTTCGGTGCAAAGGCGGGAGGCTCCACAGCTCAAGTCATGTGGGCGGCGGGCTTCGATCCCATCTATCACACCCAGCTTGACAACATGGATCTGGCGGACGAAGAGCCGATGCTGAATGTGCTGCAACTCTATGGACTTCTAGCGAGCCGGGCGGATCAGGCAATAGTCATGCCATTCGATTTCACAACGACGGTTGATTGGGCAGCGAGCTACCTCGGGTCAGAGGAATCTATGATTCCGTACGAAGCAGAATCGTTTGCCCTAGCAAACGAAGCCCTTGACCAGTTGAGGGAACAGGTTGCGGCACTCAATGCCTATGCGCAAAGGCTCAAGTCAGCCTTTGAGATGGCTGAGACGGATGAGGAGCGAGCGACCATAAGAGGAGAGGCAGATGTACTCAACAGCGTGATGATCGACGCAAGAAGGGTAATCACCCCATGGACTCTAGGTGAAGGAGGTACCATGGGCTCTTGGGACGTCTTCCTGAGGTCAGATCAGCACGTCAATGATCTCGGCTATATCGACGCAGCCATCAGCACATTATCGACAGGTCGAGGACAGATACATATGGCACTGAGCGCACTGGAGAATGTCTACTCAATGGAATGGGGTCACCTGTTCAGTCCTGAAGCATATTATGCAGTTATGGACTGGATGATCAACGATGCAATGTACTGGGGTGATGATTTCGACCAGCAACAGGCGTATGTTGACGTTCACTGGATCTACATGGGTCTGCAAGACGGAACGGTCTCGATAGAATGTACCATAAACGCTCTGGATGAGATTCGAACCACGCAGCTTATTCCGTGGCTTGAAGAAGACCTTGCAACACTAGGCTGGGCTTGGACCGAGGCCGCAAACATCCTTGAATCGGCGCTCCCTTGAGAAATCGAAACTGCGTGATGCGTCAGAGATCTCCCGCCACTTCCCCCTTTTTTCTTCGTTTTATGCGCGCCTATGCCGAATCCTTCTGAGGAGGCTCCCAAGCTTCAGTTAGAACCGTTCTTCAGTGTTCTTGTGGAGATTGAGGCGGACCATCTTGAGTTACACGTTGGGAACATGAAAGAGTAGCCCTCGAATATAGCGCGCACAACGCATGGTAAACTTCATTTATGTGGACGAGTGGAAGTCCTAGCACAGGCGATGAATCTGATGTTTGATCAAGACTTGCTGGAAAAGATTAGGGCAAAGTTTCCCCGGGCGGCTACGGATCTAAATGGGCGAAAACGAGCGTTTTTCGATAATGGTACTGGAACACTTGTCCTGGGAAAAGCCGGCAGAGCCGAAGCCGAGGCTCGCGTTGACTGTAGCGCCAATGTAGGAGCGGATTTTGATGAGTCAAGGCGAGCCGAGGCCGCCATACTCGATGGAAGAAAGGCCATCGCGGATTTACTAAACGCTCCATCTGCAGACACCATTGTATCCGGAGAATCAGCAACTGCCTTGCTGTTCAACCTAAGCTATGCCATTGGAAATGAACTGACTGGCAAAGAGAACGTGGTCACAAGCGACTATGAACATTACGCTAACATTAGTCCTTGGCAAGAACTGCAGAAGCGACGAAGAATCAAAGAAGTGAGATTTGCCCGTTTGAAGAAAGAGGAAGGAACTCTCGACGTCGACCATCTGCAAGGACTGATAGACACGAAGACAAAAGTTGTCACGGTAACTGCCGCTTCAAATGTTCTGGGCACTAAGAGTCCGCTCAACGAAATTGGGAAAATGGCCAAGGAAGTCAACGCTTATTTTGTGATCGACGCAGTTCACCATATTGCCCACGGTCCAATCGATGTCAAAGATTTGAACTGCGACTTTCTCGTATTCTCAGGATACAAGTTCTTCAGCGCCCACGGGAGCTTCCTCTACGGCAAGGAAGACCGTCTCAACACGCTTCAGCCATACAAAGTCACACCAGCTCCAGACCATGCTCCCTACAGTTGGGAATGGGGAACCCGGGACCAGGCTAAATTCGCCGCTGTACAAGGTGTGACAGACCATCTTGTGTGGCTGGCAGATCGAGTTCAAAATCATTATGAACGCCATTTCACTGAGTACTCTGGTCGCAAACGATCTGTGAAGGTGGCAATGGAAGCAATTGAACAATACGAGATGGAATTATCCAGAGCCGTACTCAACGGGTGCGATGGCTTCGCAGGCATGGTTGACCTGCCAAAGGTAAAAATCTACGGCATAACTGATCTCAATCGTTTGGGGGAGAGAGATCCAACTTTTGCATTTAAAATAGAAGATACGCCTGATGACGATGTAGTCGGTCGCCTCTGGGCCGATGGAGGAATTGCGACGCGCGCCGAAGACTTCTATTCGAGAGCCCTGGAATCGTACGCCCAGCAAACCATGATTCGAATCAGTTTGGTTCACTACAATACTCCGCAGGAAATCGCGGTTTTTCTGGAGACCTTGAGTAAGATCTGCCGATCGTAAGAATTATGCGCGCGCAGTGTGAAAGTAACATAACAATGTTGGGAACACATATATTTTCTTAATCCAGATGTTACGTCGCGCGCGCGGTCAAATGGCTATAGAGCTTGTCAACTGGTTCCTTGGCCGTTGATGGTAGCAGAACGAATCACAACAGAAACCGATTTCAAGTTGAAGAACGTTCACATCATGTACGAAGAACTGGCTCCTCTTGAGACGCACGCGCTGGAGTGAGGAGATATGATTGAGAAATTCGAAGTGATCTGTCTATGGGCGGAAGATGTCCCCAAAACCGCTCATTTCTATAAAGATGTATTGGGATTGAAACTGCTGCCCCACCATCACGGCGGGCGACCGCATTTCGAAGTTGGCGATGCGTATTTAACGATCTTGAAGGGGAAGCCGCATCCGGCAGAAGAATCGGATCCAGACCGGTTTCCATTACTCGCCTTTCGGGTTCAGGATCTCGATGCAGCAGTGGAACGTTTGCAGGCGCACGGTGTAGAGCTGCCATGGGGTGTTGAAGAGCAGCACGGACTACGTTGGGTTATGTTCCATGATCCGGCCGGGAATTTGATCGAATTGACTGAAGGCGTTAAAGTAATTCTCACATAGACAATCTTTCAGAG
>CAYGAE010000128.1:0-4679 GCA_964347855.1 uncultured Candidatus Bathyarchaeia archaeon | reverse complement strand
GAAGCCTCGACAATCCCAAGCTTTCCATCGTCACCCTTGGCGGAAAGAAGCAAGTAGGGGTCTTTGACCAAACAGGGTCCGCCTACGCCACACCCTGGCGAGTGAATCCTGACTCTGGGATGAGTATTTGCAAGTCTTATTACCTCTTTAACATCAACTCTCGCCTGCTCACATATCAGCGCCAGTTCATTCGCAAAAGCAATGTTGACGTCCCTAAAAGTGTTCTCAGCCAATTTGGCTACTTCTGCGCTTCCACAGTCCGTTATCGATAGATGTCCACTGGTTACGGTTTTTAGCAGATTTACAGCAACAGTCGCGCTATCTGCGTCGAAAGTTCCAACGATTCTATCACCCTTAGAAAGTTCCTGCAGCATCTTCCCGGGAGTTATCCTCTCAGGACAATAAGCTAGCCAAAAATCCACACCACACCGTAGCCCACTTTTCTCTTCCAGGATCTTGACCACAACATCTTTCATGGTTCTTGGCGGAACGGTGCTCACGACTATCATTAGTTTCCCTTTAGAAAATCCTTGAACAACTTCATCGCACGCGCTTTGCAAGTACGTTAGATTTGGCTTTCGCTCGTCATCTATTGGTGTCTGGACACAAATAATCACAGCATCAGATTCCTTAGCCACACTTGCAGATCTCGTTGAAGCCTTGAATCTACCTGAGTCAACAACTTTCCGCAAGAGTTCCTCTAATCCTTGTTCATTCGTCTTCACTGTTCCCCGTGAAACATCTTGGACCACATCGTCTCGAACATCAACTCCGACAACCTGAAAGCCAGCTTCAGCGAAAACAGCAGAGGTTGGCAGCCCCACGCGTCCTAAGCCAACGACAGCAATACGCGCTGTCCTCTTTCTAAACTTCTCAATTAAATCCAACTTCATAGAGAGTCCTTCACTCGTTGCCTGATCGCAACCTTTCTAATCAAGGTCAATGCTCTTCGCACGTTGGAAGTCTCTTTCAAGATTACTTAAATTACTGTCTGTAATAATACTTACGAACTTCGGAGCGTGCCGTTGAAACGCTTGAACGAGCAGCCAAGCACCAGGTTCCAGCGTCTATAGCCCTCTTATACGTTACCGTGCTAGTTATTGCCATAAATCTCGCAATTACAAAATCCTTCGCCATTGGACTAGTTGCTTCAACCCTCTATTTTCTTATTAACGGAGTTTTTCTCGGTCGCGGTTTTT
Source organism: uncultured Candidatus Bathyarchaeia archaeon (assembly GCA_964347855.1). Classification (GTDB taxonomy): domain Archaea; phylum Thermoproteota; class Bathyarchaeia; order Bathyarchaeales; family Bathyarchaeaceae; genus CAYGAE01. The sequence goes on along the minus strand of CAYGAE010000128.1, from coordinate 3,480 downwards.
TCAAAGACAATCCCTACTTGCAGTTAGCGCTTGGAATATTTCTAACCACCTCAGCGTTGGGCACAGTCAGCTGGGCGGCAATGATAATTCACAATCTTGACGTCATTCCATCTATTGCTACTCTTGCCACTGTCGCCACAATTTCAACACTGCTGATGCTTCGAAGAAGAGAGGACAAACAGAACTCGAAATGGCTGTCTCCAGACAAGCGGATCTTCTCCATGCGATTCATAGTCTCTAATGCCATTTACCTACTTCTTACAGGTGTTTCTTTCTACCTACTTCTGATTTCCCGTCGAGGAGAGGCCTCTGTCGTTTGGTGGAGCGTTCATCCACTCTTCCTTCCGGTTTTCTTTCTTGCCACCCTAGCCTTGATTATGGCTCTCTTCATGTCTCAGATGACCGCCCACAAACTAGGACTACTTATGGTGCACTCGTTTCTTTCAGTCTCTCTCTTTCTCCTGATCTTTCCCTTTGGTGACGTAGGCGGCCAACAATACGTTTTGGGCTCAACACGGCTCGTATACGACAATCAAATCCTTCACGGGATTAGGTTTCCTGTTCAAAGCATAGCGACGCAAGTGTACCTATGGTTAAGAGGAGACAGTTTTCAAGCCGCAGTTAGTGTCATTCTCGCTCGCATGCTCAGTATTGACGTCATGTGGATCCATCTTTCCCTTGTCCCTATTTTGTGGGGAATTTTCGTTCCTCTAGGCATCTTCTTGATCACTCGAACACTGACCGAAAACGACAACGTGGCAGCTATTTCAGCCCTACTTATCACAACCTTCCCCTACACATTGCGCTGGGGAGCCACGTCCGTGTACAATAGTCTGGGCTTCATCTTCTTTCTGTACTCAGTTTATTGCCTTCTTGAATACCTCTCTTCGAACAAGCCTAAAAAATGGATTCTGCCAATGTTAGTCTTCGTTTTTCTCTCTTTTGCAGCGCATTTCCTCACAGGAATAATGGCATTCTCCTTACTCTTATTGGTTCTAATGTTTCGAATGTACGAAAATAGAAGTATGTCTCTTTTCTCTGCAAAGTTCTCATTTTTGATTATCTTCATTTTTTGTGCCTATCTCTTGCCAACAGCAATAACCTATCGTAGATTCTTGTATCCAGAAACCTCATACTTCGGGCTGGACAAACTGGCGGAGCTATCTAGAGAAGACATCCTTTGGACGTTCCTTTTAGGCCAACACGTTAACTTTGAAACCCGTATCGCCATTGTCCATCTTCTAGGTCCCACCCTCGGGGGCCTCGGCATGCTATACTACTTCTACATCACGCGACAAAAATCCCGCAAAAAACCACTTCTGTGCACAACTTTCCTAATCGTAGGACTTCTAATAGTTCTAGTTGACTACAGAATCCTTAAACTGTTCATTGTATCTGTACCATTCACTGAAGAACGACTGTGGGTGTTCAGAGACTTCCTCGTAGTTCCCTTTATGGGAATACTAGTCAACGATATTTTCCCTTTTCTACACAAGCAAGTCTCTACCATCAGCATCCCATTTTCAACATCATCTGTTCGGCGAATCGCCCTATACTCCCTAATATTCCTAGCACTAGGCGGCTGGATTACGACCTCCTTATACTATGCCTACCCTGACTACGGACCTCTGCAGACAACCACATATGAAATCGAAGCAGCAAAGTTCATCGAAGAAAATACGACTGAACCATACGTTGTCATAGGTGATCAATGGATCACATTCGCAGGCGGCATGATCGTTGGAATCGGCAATCCAAACGCCCTCTATTTCCACAGCAAAGATCCGAAAGGGTTAATGTTGTTCATTGAGATGAAAACAAACTCGACGACTGAACCAATGAAAGAAGCGATGATGTACAATAACGCCACAGTTGCCTACTTCGTGATTGACAAACCAAGACTTCGCGTCGAGGAATACGCCAGAATAATCCAACAAGCCCAGCAAAATGGTCTCCAAACATACAAAATCTTTAACTATGAAAATGAGGAGAAACTTCGCATCTTTTACTACAAAGAATAGTTTTGTGCGAAGGTCTCAAAGCACAAGAGCCTCAGAAAGAAGGCTAGACCAGAGATTCACTTTTATCACGTGGCATACATTAGAACAGCACAATTTCCAAGTAGGCACAAAGCAATGACAAAACCAGCGATTTGCTACGTCAGCTCACTCTCAATTCACAGCTCACGGTGGATCGACGCATTTTCGAAGAAAGGCTATAAAACTTCCTTAATTACTGACAAGAAGACATGGATAGCGTCCGCTCCGAAGTCCACTAGAATTTTCCGCTTCCCAGCCCTAAACAAACGAAATCTTCCAAAACGTCTCATACCCAATACACTGGACTTGGTCAGAACTATACGGAAAATCAGTCCTGACATAATCCATCTCCATGCGCTCCATCACTGTGCTCCAGCGATCTTTTTCAGCAATCGCCCTTACATAATGACTTCTTGGGGCCTCGAAGTGCTAGAGCTTCCTCGGAACGGTTTCGTAGAAAAATCCCTAGCCAAAATGGCAGCTACTCTGGCACGCCGAATCGCCGTTGATGCAGAATGCCTCAAAGAAATATGGACTGGAATCGGAATTCCAGATGACAAAATCGACATCATTCCCTTTGGCGTCGACACAGACATTTTTCACCCAAAGATCAGTAGTGATGATATTCGAAACAAGCTAGGCATCAAACCGACTGACGTACTAGTAATAAGCACGCGTCCCTTCTTTAATCATCATTACAATATAGAGTGCCTCATCAATGCCATCCCGCACGTGCTCCAAAGCCACAAACACGTGAAACTCATACTCAAAGGCATTGGTCCACTTGAACCCTACTTCAGAAAACTTGTCGAGAAGCTGAAAATCACCGAGTATGTGCGCTTCGTTGGGTTAGTGCCGCACGCAGACGTGGCCCGCTACTTGGCGTCATCTGACATCTATGTCTCCACATCATTCATAGACTCAACATCAGTCTCCTTGTTAGAAGCAATGGCCTGCGGAGCGGCTCCAATTGTCACAGACATACCAGGGAATCGAGAGTGGATTCAAGACGGAGCCAACGGTTTTCTATTTCCACCTAGAGACTCACAAACTCTAGGTGAGAAAATTGTTCAACTTATCGAAAATCCTCACTTGCAGGAACTCTATAGGCAAAAAAACCTCCATATGATCAAGGAAAAGGCTGACTGGCAAAAATGTGTGGCTAAAATGGAAGCAATATACCAATCATTGGTGTGAAAAACATCAAATATGAATAGCGTTTTATCCTGTCTGTTAATCAACTCTTAAGAGCACCAATCTCCATTGAGAAGGATAATGAACCCTGTATGCATGCACGAAGTGGTTTAACCGATCACTAGTATAGGCGAACAAGCCATGAAAATACCTATCGCACGACCTGACGTGACAGACGACGAAATAGAAGCAGTGAAAGAAACGATGAGCACCGGCTGGGTAACCCAGGGCAACAAAGTGGAAGAAT
>CAYGAE010000127.1:0-4734 GCA_964347855.1 uncultured Candidatus Bathyarchaeia archaeon | reverse complement strand
CTTTCGCTAGCGTGATGAGTGCTTCGGCTTCCATGAAGTGCAGTTTTCCAGGGAAGACTAGAGTGTGGGGTGGTGGTCCGAAATCGTATTTCAATATATTTTGGACATAGTCAGCTTTGACGATCGGGCCTTCTGAACCGGCTCGCGCGACACCAACAACGAGCATATCGTCAACAATCACTTTATTGTTCCTTCGTTTCTCCATAGCCCTCAATGTCTGCAATGCTTCACTAATTGTCATGTACCTCTCCTCCTCAGCCTGAATATCTAAGAAACAGAGCGTGTGGAGTCCGATCTTCTTGTTTTCCCTGATCACGTCGTAAGGCGTCTCTGGAATGAACCCTTCCTGAGGAAACGCGATAGTCACGCTTCGTCCATACTTATAGTTCTGCAAGCCTGTCAATCCAATGACTGCCGAGATTATCGATGCTCCATGTATAACCCGAGTTTTTATTCCCAGTTTTTCTGCGCGAATCCGCAGGTCTACGTGAGTTGTGGCGATGAGGGGATCCCCAGGAACTAGGAGGGCGACTTTTCCTTCTTTGGCTTTCTCTAAAATTGACTGACCGCCTTCCTCTTCTAAGTTTCGCCTCGAGACCACTGTAATCTCTTTTGCTGTCAACCTTTTGAGTCTCTGAATGGAGACTTCGGGCATAAGACTTGTGTAAAACTCCGCAAAGACCGCGTCAGCTCTTCTCAGCTCTTCCAGACCGCGAAGTGAGACATCCCTCTCATCATACAAGCCCAACCCTATGAAGAGCAACTCGCCCAAAATACTCACCCTACACTGAGTTCACATTACTTTATGCAGGAAGTGGATTTAAAGGTGGACAGCAGTTGTTAACAAGATGCCGATGGGCGAAATCTTGGCGAGGTTAAGAGAAGATCTTGTGGACACACTGGGAGAGAACCTAGTTTGCCTGCTTTATACTGGTAGTAGGGTGAGGGGCGAAGCAACAGAAGAAAGCGACTTTGATGTGTTTCTTCTGGTGAAGTCTATTGACTCGTCTGTGATTGAGAAAATGCGGGAAGTATTCTTGGGCTATCCAACGTTTTCCACCTATCTCGTTAGTGAACATGAGTTTGAAACGTTGCCAGGGGCGCAGTTGTTGCAGCTTCGATATTCTGAGACGCTTTATGGTGACATAGAATATGAGGAACCGGCGAGGGAAGAAGTTAGAAATTACATTAGCCGCATGCGTAGAGACTGGCTAGATAGGGTCAGGCATTATCTAATCATCCCTCACGTCCAAGAGAAGTTGGCAAAGAACGTTCATTTCGCGCTGAAACGCGTTTATCTATATCTGTCCTACACGGTGTTTCTTGAAACTAGCAAACTACCAAAAACAAGGAGAGAAGTCAAAGCTTACTTCAAAGAAAGAAAAGGTCAGGATTTGGGGATTAGGCTGCTTGAGATACTAGACAACTGGCATTCTTATCGGAAAGAGGTGGCAAAAAACCCGACATCCTATCTATTCTTACTAGAGGAGTTCTTCAGACAATCTCGCCCGTAACAACTTTTATTAGAGATTTGGAGTAGGCTTTTAGAAACAGGGCCCGTAGCTCAGCAAGGGAGAGCGGCGGACTAGCCCCGCGGGACTAGGTTGAGGCTCTTAACCCGTAGGTCAGGGGTTCAATTCCCCTCGGGCCCGCCAAAACACTTCTGAAACTAATTGATGCTAGAGGGTACAAGAGGTCTGATCACATTGGGTTGACATTAGAATCAAAGCTGAGTTCGGAAACAATCTCCTTACTATCAGGTGAGGGAAATGAATCTAATAGGGCGCAACCATGGGAAATCTACGCTGCAGTCCTAGTTTGAGCAATAATCCTAGCAAGCGCAATTGTTATAGAAAGACCATGGGAATCTCAAAGAAAAACGTGGACGCGGACGCTGGTGAGAGATCCTTCTAGCTATGTCTTTACGAAACTAATAAAAATCAAACCTGCTCCACATTGTCTGTTATGCAAGACCCTGTATTCACTGTGATAACAACCGGGAGAGGAGAGAAGGATACAGAGACGCTAAAGGAAACTTTCCAAAACTGGGAAGTCGCAAAACAGATTTTTGAAGACAGAATTCGGAGAAATGGGGCAATCGAATTTGTCGTTGTGGATGCTGGAGAAAATGCAGATTTCCCTGAAATGGAAAACTCGACCGTTATTGATTCTGAAGAGTATGAGAAGGGCAGGCGAGAACTGTTTGAGTGTGGAATAATCAAGTATCCACGGTGGGACACCCCTTCAATCGGAAGGAATCTGGGGTATAGGATTTCTAGGGGGAGGCTAATCGTCTTTCACGATCTTGACTCCCTCTTCTCTACGGGTAGCGAGCTAGATTCCAGATACATACTATGCGAATTAGATGAATATGACAACTACTTCTCTGTCATGTACCACGCCTTCAAAAGAAAACGAATTGTCGCGGCTGTTCCGTCTTTGAGGCCAAGAGATTGTCTCAAAACCGGAAGAAGATTCGGGATGATGGGACTCAATCTTATGACTCGCTTCTCTTTGAAAATCCCGACCGTTAGAATAGGCGACATTCCCGTTGTTGGACCAAGCGTCCCAGGATGCAGCATAACCTTTCTGTCTGATGTGGCGTCGCAAATGACGTCTCTGAACAAGACTGGACCCTGCGACCCAGAGCTAGGAATGGCTGAAGATCACAAGCTCTCTAGGTTGATCGGGACGTACGGAAAACTTTCTTATGAAAAGAAAGCTGGAGTTTTCACCAGAACTAGCAGTAGGGTGAGCAGCGGCTTCGACATCATCAAATCCTTAGGCTACGCATTCAAAGGACTGCCGTACTTTGCGCTTCCAGGCTTTTTTAAATATCGGAAACACACTTTATCGATCTAAAATCTTGTTCTGGTAGAGATCACCGCTTGCTAGTTCACAGTTATTTAAGTGTGACTACGTTCTGAATACATTTGAACGCGATGTCTGAGGTTCCTTGCCTGAGGGTGCCAAAGGTTCTGGGTGAAAAAGCCATCATGCTAGCAAGGAATTTCAACCTCTTGAACAAGGATTTGAAGGTGCACCAGATTGAGGACTACCTGTATATACCACTGATCACTGAGCCACACACACCTCACATCAAGGAATTTGAAAGCAACCTGCCGAAATTCGAGGTGACTGTTCACCGCTTTCCTAAGCAGGTCAAACGCCCCATCAAACTCATTGACATATTAGAGGATACGCTGCCTCCCCATCTTCTAGCCAGTCTTCCCCATGCCATCGATTTTGTAGGAGACGTCGCAATCATCGAAATTCCCCTTGGGCTTCAAAGTTATAAGAAGGTCATCGGCGAAGCGATACTGAGGACACACAAACAGGTGCAGACGGTTCTTGGGAAGGCGGGGGCTATAGAAGGCGTATACCGCTTAAGAGAGTTCGAAGTAATAGCGGGCTTGAATAAGACAGAAACGGTTCACAGAGAATACGGCTGCCTCTATCATGTAGACCTTGCCAAAGCCTACTTCTCACCAAGGCTCTCTCACGAGCACAACCGCGTGGCATCCCAAGTGAAGGAAGACGAAACCATAATTGACATGTTCACCGGAGTCGGCCCCTTCTCTATCCTGATCGCCAAAAGACTTAGGACTGTTCAAGTCTACGCCATCGACGCAAATCCAGACGCAATACAACTTCTGCAAAGAAACATCTTCGCTAACAATGTTGAGAGAAAGGTCACTCCGATTTTAGGTGACGCGAGACAAGTTGTGAAGAAAAGTCTATCTGAAGTTGCTGATCGTGTTATCATGAACCTACCTGAGAAGGCCATAAAATACGTTGACGTGGCTTGTGAGGCAATCAAATCTGATGGCGGTATTATGCATTTTTACGAGTTCGGAAGTGCTCCGAAACCTCTGGAGACGACGAAGGTTCGATTGATCGAAGCAGTAAACCGAACAGACCGTGATGTCAAAGAGATCTTGTTAGCGCGAACTGTCCGGGCTACTGCCCCTTACGCTTGGCAGGTAGTTGTGGACGCGGAAATTCAATAAGCTTCAACAGTCAACGTTATCTTTATCTCTTGGCGGGGGTTCCGCAGTTTTTCAACAAGCTTTCGCGAAAGGTCTTTGGCCGCCTTATCTGCTCTTGTCGCGACGGTTCGACTGCAAACGTAGACACTCTTCCTTACCACCACATCTGTGGGGTGCGTAAACAACAATCGACGTGTTCCCTTTGCTTCAACAACATCCACGATTCTACCAGCTTCGATCTTTATGGTGAGTTTGGCATTCTCATTTCGTGCTGCTTCTTTGAACTTGGGATGAAAATCCACTGCGCCTTTTGCTGCGCCGACGGCAATTATACAGTCGCCCCGTCGGGTGACGCTTGGCTCTTTTGTGATCTCAAGGGTGGTTCTGTGAGTTGATAGGATATTTTTATGTCCGTGGGCATGAATAACTTCGGCTGTTTCCATTGGCCTCTTTTCCCAACGGGTTTTTGAGAGAATTATTCAAGAACCTCTATGGAGTCAACCTTTCCATCTCCGTCCAGGTCAAACCCTTGAATTACGGTCGCAAATTTCCGCTCGTCAGTGAAGTTCTTGAGGGTTTCTTTTCCGAATTTTGTGAGGGCTAATACACACGCCTTTGTTCCCACTGCTTTATTTCCAGCTAGAACAATTATCCTCTTCTCCTTGTCAGTCGGGTTGACTATCCTTGCCACCACTCCCATTGTGTCCCCAGTATAGACGTTTCCAGTCTTTTCAGAGACTAGGCC
>CAYGAE010000126.1:0-4758 GCA_964347855.1 uncultured Candidatus Bathyarchaeia archaeon | reverse complement strand
ATTGTAGTCTCCTCTTAGCCGATTGCATAAATCTTGCCAAATTTGTTCTTGATGTACTCCAACCAAGGTTGGGAGCTTGGGTCTTCTCCTGTAACTTCTCGGAGAAGTTCAGGTGCTTCGCGAACCAAGCCAAACCGGTGAACTTTTCCTCGTAGCCATGTTAGAAGAGTGCTGAGGTTACCTTTAGCTATCTCCTCTTCTAACCCTGCAATTTCTTGTTTAGCTGTAGCGAAGAGTTGTGCAGCGTACAGATTCCCCAGCGTATAGGTTGGGAAGTATCCGAAATATCCTGAGCACCAGTGAACATCTTGCAGTACACCCTCTGCGTCGTTTTCTGGCAAAACACCCAAATACTTCTGCATCTTCGCATTCCAAAGCTCCGGTAAATCTTTAACCGCTATAGAGCCTCTGAGCAGAGCTTCCTCTATTTCGAACCGAAGCATGATGTGGAGGTTGTATGTAACTTCATCTGCGTAGATTCTAATCAGGGAGGGCTTCACTAAGTTGATAGCTCCATAGAAGTCTTCTAGTGGAATGTTTTTATAGTAGGGGAAAATCCCTTGAAGTCTTGGATAGAAAGACCTCCAGAAAGAGAGCCCTCTACCTACGAAGTTTTCCAACATCCGGGACTGGGACTCATGGAGACCGTGTGAATACCCATCGTCTAGATACACCCATCTCAAGAGAGGGGCTTTTCCTTGGTCATAGAGGGCGTGCCCCCCTTCATGCAGAGTAGCAAAAAAAGCTGGGGCCAGTTTTCCAAGCAGGAAGTGGGTTGTAACGCGGGTATCATCTGGCCCGATCGAGATGGTGAAGGGATGAACCGTGGTATCCAATCTTCCCTGATTAAAGTTGTAGCCAATTGCCCTAAGGGCATCCAAAGAGAGCTGCCTTTGGAGATCTTCGGGAAAGTGCCCCTGGAGAAGAGTCTCATCTGGTTGGTGAGATTGCTCTACAAGTGAGTGAACAAAAGGGACGAGTTTTTCTCTGAGGGGTTTGAAGATTCCCTTCAGGTTATCACTGGTTGTTCCGGGCTCATAGTCAGGCAGAAGCGCGTCGTAGGGATTCTTTTCATATCCATGGAGTTCTGCAAGCCGGCGCACAAACCCTAGGATTTCTTCTAGAGCCGAGTGAAACAGGGTGAAATCTGCCTTCTCTTTGGCTTCTACCCAGACCGAATAGGCTCTGGCTCTGGCCTCGGTGAAAGCCCTGAAAAGGTCAGGCGGAATGGCTTTCGATCGCCGATGGATGATTCTTATTCTTTGAATCAGCGCTTGCTCTCCAGGGGCAAGTTCCGCTTCCTTACCGGTCAGTTGCCTAAGAGTCTTACCCATCTCATCAGAGGTGAAAAGCTTGAACCACTCTGCTTTTACTGTCGCATAGATCTCTGCTCTTCCTGCAGTTTCTCCAGCTGGCATCTTAGTTAGTTGATCCCACCGCAAAAGACTAGCTGCATAGCCGAACTTGCTAGCCCTCTTCAAGAGCTCTAACAGCTTCTGGAGAAGCCCTTTTGCTTCACTCATCGTCAAACCTTCTTTTCGCTTTCTTGTGTAATACTGCGATTCTTAAAAGTTGCGAGGAGCATTCGAGATAGTTTCTTATGTTGGGAAAGCTTGGTCAATGTAGATCGCTGGGCGATAGGGTGTTGCCACTTCAGCCCGCTTCTTCGGGTCGTAGCGTTTCGAGTCGTCTTGTCGATACACGTAGACTTTTGCGTTGAACTCTCTTTCAAAGAAGCCTGCCGCCTCCCTTAGAGCACCATATTCATCCAACCGCTCAACTTGAAGTTGTCTACGCTTCTGATCTTCGGGCATCCTGTTGACTTCATCGACGATTTGGCGAGCGAATTTTGAAACTTTCGCCGCGATCTTCGCTAAGTCTGGGTCTGTCATCAACTCCTTCATTAAGTTACCAAGAGATACTTTTGTAGTAATCGATTTTTCGAGGGATTTCAAGTAGACCTTCCACTTCCAGGGCGTAGCAGTGTAGTAGTGAATCTTCTTTGGCACAATCTTTGTCGCTCGAAGTATGTTCGAGGTGTCATCCAGCACGTTTTTTATCAGGGCTTCGGCCTCCTCTGCTTGAGTGTTGACCCGTTTTTCGTTGTAGGTCGGCCATTTGGCCAGAGAGATGAAGTCTTTTCTACCTATTTTGCTCCATATTTCTTCGCAAAGGTGTGGCGCAAAGGGAGCCAGTAGACGAGTCCAAACTTCCAAAGCCTCCTTCAAAACCTTGGAGTCGGCCTTTCCTCTTCTCCTGGTGTACCAGCGGAAGTCGTTCCAGATCTCAAAGAGGGCAGTCTCTATTGCTGTTCGGGTCTTCATAACCTCGATGCTATTTGTGATAGCTTTGATTCTTTGTTGCAGAGTGCTGATTAGCCACTGTTCTAAGAGGCCCACGGTTTCAGTTCTTGCTGTTTCAAGTATGCTGTTTGCCAGCGTGTAGAAGGCTTGAAGTTTGTTCCGAACGTCTCGAGCGTTCTCGCTTCTCCAGTCGGGGTCGTCCATGCCTTCGGCGGCTAATAGGAGCGCGCAACGTGTCGCGTCTGCACCGTATTGGTCGATGGCGTTCTTCAACGTTACGAAGTTGCCCTTCGACTTGTGCATTGGCTTCCCGCGAATCATAAGCATCCCGTTGACGCCTATGGCTTTTGGCAGATATTCTGGAAACAACGCCACATGGTGGAAGAGGAAGAAGGTTAGGTGGTTGGGAACAAGTTCCTTGGCTGAGTTTCTCAGGTCCACTGGATACCAGTATAGGAATTCTTTTCGCATGGACTCTAAGACTTCACGGCTTATAGGGGATTTCTCAACTACCTTTTCTACGTCGCCTTTGCCGAGAAATACATAGTCGAACACTTCAGAGGTTAGTTGCCCGGGTTTTAGGTTGTATTGTTTGATGTGCTTGTTTATGGTGTAGAAAGCCATGTAGATGGTTGAGTCGCTTAGAGTTTCTACAATCCAGTCTGGGCTCCATGGGAGAGGGGTTCCCAAGCCGCTCTTTCTGGCGCAGGCCCACTCTCTCAGCCAGTCAATAACGTCGATGAACCACTTTATTGCCGATTCGGGATAAATTGAAGCCCGCCTCAGCGCTTGCTTAGTCTCTTCCTTCCACGCTTCGTCTGAATACTTTAAGAACCACTGATCCTCGAGCACTTTGACCAAACATGTGGTGAGGCATCGGCAAATCACTGGCTGGGGTAGGTCGTACATGGAATCGGCTATGCCCTTTTTCTTGAAGTCTTCAATCAGCTGGTCTTTTACTTCGTAGACAATTCGTCCAGCGTACTCGTCGCAGATCTCCTTCAAGACGCCGCTATGAAACTCCTTCTTATAGAGCTGCTTCGTGGCTTCCTCAGCCTTGGGGTCATGCTGATCTTTTGCTCCCAGTTGTTTCGCTATCTCGATGGCAGGATATTTTCCAAACCCTTCAACACGGATCATGGAGATGGGTATTATCTCCTTCACCATCTTAGGGTCGATGTTAAACTCCTTCAGTGACTCGGGGTTCTCTTGTAAGTCTTTTAAAGCAAGCCAATCGTATGGCGCGTGGGCTGGGACGCTGTAGACAATCCCAGTCGCGTGTTTCGGGTCTACAAACCAGCCAGGTAGGATAGGTAGTTCTTCACCGTTGATGGGGTTTACGAAGTTTTTCCCGATAATCTTACTGCCCTTGAACCTTTCGATGACTTTGACCTTTCTCGTCTGTTCCTTCAGTTTTGTGGCAGCGATTTCGCTGATTACCCATTGTTCGCCGTCTACACGTGCCTTTATGTAGGTTGCGTCGGGGTGTACCCACATGTTTGTTACACCGTAGATTGTCTCAGGTCTGAAGGTGGCGGCGGGTAGGTATGCGTCTTTGATTCTGAACTTGATTAGCGTGTATTCTTCTGGTGAGACCCCTTCGCCTACTTGTCTGTCAGCGTCTCCAGTTGGGCTTTCACAGTGGGGGCACCAAACCACCGGGTGGGTTCCTTTGACAACGTATCCCTTTTCTCGCAGTCTCTCGTACTGCCACTCAACAAACCTGCTGAAGCTTGGATCAGTTGTGTTGAATTCTCTCCGCAGATCTACCGAGAAGCCCACGCGCTGCACGGTTTTTCTATTTTCTTCTGTATAGTAGGAGGCCATGTAAACTGGGTCAACGAATCTCTTCAGGTTCTCTTCGGAAACGCCGTCGACCTCTCTCAAGGCTCGGATGAAATCTTTGTCTCCAAGTTTTACCCTTTCGCTTGCTCCGGCTACGGTTTGGCCCGTCCAATGCCAAGCCCACGGGAACAAGACGTTGTAGCCTTGCATCCGTTTGTACCGCGCATAGACGTCGACGCGAGTGGCTGTGAAGGCGTGTCCTACGTGTAGTGGACCGTTCGCGTAAGAGTAGGGGAAGGTGGCGAAACATTTTCTTCGAGTGGGGTCTGGCTCAGCGTCAAAAATCTTTGCCTTTTCCCATTTCTTTTGCCACTTTGCTTCGATGCGTCGTAAAAGTTCCATGAAGTCTTCTGAACTTTCTTGAGGGTTATTAAGGGTTTTGTCAATCTCTGTGGAGGAAACGATCCCTCATGTTCAGCACCGTCAAGCCTCTAGAAGACGTGCCCTTCCTTAAATTTATTGTCCTTTTGGTAGATGGAGAGAAAGGAAAACTTACACATGCACGGTCTAGTCTTGGTCTACCATATGCCAATTAGGATTCCAATGGACAATCTGAGTCGGGCTAGCTGAAGTAGTCTTCCTCAGCTAGTCTTCTCGCCTAATTGCTTCC
>CAYGAE010000125.1:0-4760 GCA_964347855.1 uncultured Candidatus Bathyarchaeia archaeon | reverse complement strand
CAAGGGGGCGAGGTCGACCTCGGGGTAAGTATCGCTCGGCTGCTGATTCTAGGCTTCTGGAGTATCTTGCTCTGGTTTCAATGAAGCATGGAATCGATTTGAACGATTTTTCCAATAGTCTTGTTGAAGCTTGGAACCATGATGAATCCACGTGTAAAGGTCTTTTGATTGAATGCCGAAAGAAAACACCAGATTGTGCGGTCTTTCTTGTAACCAACGGTTTCCGAGTGGTCGCCCAATTCCCAATACCCAAGCGTATCCTCGAAGAAATCAATCCGCTCAAAGAATTCGCTTACGTAAGGAAGTCAAACAGGACACTACTCAAGAAGACTAAAGGGAAGCATTTGCAGATCAGAGATCTAGTGCCTGGAATGAAACAAATCAACTTAGAAGCGAAGATTCTTGACATTCCAAAACCTAGATCCGTCATTACGAGGTTTGGGGGATTTGCTACGGTAGCGAACGCAAGTATCTCAGATGAAACCGGAACTATCCAGCTACCGTTGTGGAACAAACAATTAGACGCAGTTTCTGTAGGAGATCTTATACAGGTTGAGAACGCGCGTGTTGTAACATTTAGAGGCGAACGCCAGTTGAGGGTGAGCAGAGGTGGACAACTGAGCGTTGTCGAAAAGAGGTGAGGTAGTGCCCAGAGATCCTGTCTGCGGTGTGATTCTCGACGGAAAGACAGGTCGATTTCGGATTAAACATGAAGGAGAAACATACTATTTCTGTAGCACGAAATGCAAGAAGAAATTCAAAAGGCATCGAAGGAAATTTGTGAAGTAGTAGACCGAATTCGTTTGTACGTTTAATCTTGTCTTCTTCACGGAAAGCACCTATTTCAGCGTACCTGTCACAGCGCCTTTCTCGGGTGCGTCTTGTTTCCTTGACTAGGGTTGCTCATTGGATTTGCCACTTGTGGTCCACATTTCTATAGAGCTTCCCAAGTTGTAGTAGAGAAGTCCGGGTGTAACAGGGTTAGCACTGTCGTTATAAGCGAAAACGCAAATTACGTTCCTAGAACACTGGATAGGTTAAAATGAGCGAAGAGTTTCCCGGCTATAAAGGAGACGCACTGCAGCTTATTAGAAGGGCTAGGGCTGAGATCGGCGACATAATTCGCATTCAGAGAGACAAAGAAACCTACGAGGGCACTCTTATTCCCAGGTCGGAATACGGCGACGAAAAGCACGTTGTAATCAAACTGAAGAGTGGCTACAACATTGGAGTTCGAGTTACGCCAATGACTAAAATCGAGAAAGTAGGGGCAGGAGCTAAACCCAGTTTTACGCCACCACTACTCCCAAAACGCAGGTCTGGTCTGCCGAAAGTAGCCGTTGTAAGCACAGGCGGCACCATAGCCAGTCGAGTAGACTACCGTACAGGCGCAGTGAGACCGGCACTCTCAGCCAGCGACCTTTACAGCGTCGTTCCAGAACTCTCAGAAATTGCCATCGTAGATTGCGAGGTTCTTCTCAGCCTCTTTAGTGAGAACATTACAGCCAAGCACTGGTCAAGAACAGCGAAGGCCGTCGCCAGATACATTAGAAAAGGGCTATCGGGGGTCGTAGTGGCCCATGGAACCGACACCTTGGGCTATACTGCCGCAGCTCTAAGCTTTGCGCTGCAAGACTTGCCAGTGCCAGTAGTGTTTGTGGGCTCCCAAAGGTCTGCCGATCGACCTAGCTCTGACGCAGCGATAAACCTTATAGGAGCGGTCAAGGCAGCTGCGGAAGCTCCCTTTGCCGAGGTTTCTGTTGCCATGCATGAAACGGTTTCGGACACGTCTATTTTATTTCATCGAGGAACCAAGGTTAGAAAGTGTCACACCAGTCGCCGAGACGCTTTCAAATCCATAAACACAACTCCCCTTGCTCGGCTGAAAAATGAGGAAATCCAAATGCTACTTGAAGATTACTACAGACGAGATTCTTCACGGAAACTTGTATTGAAACCAAACTTTGACGAGAAGGTTGCGTTGCTCAAGTTTCATCCAAACTTGAATTCTGAGGTCATCGAGTGGCTTATCGACAACAGCTATAGAGGTATCATTCTTGAAGGAACTGGATTGGGCCACATTGGAAGTTACTGCTTCTCAGCCATCCGTCAGGCTGTTAAGGAAAACGTGGTTGTTGCTATGACATCTCAGTGCATATGGGGACGCATAGACATGAACGTCTACAATCAAGGTAGAGACCTGTTAGCAACGGGAGTCATTCCCCTTGAAGACCTGTTGCCCGAAACAGCCCTCGTGAAACTCATGTGGGTTTTGGGACAGACAAAAGATTCGGAAGAAGCCAAGACCCTCCTCACAACCAACATAGCCCACGAAATCACACCACGAACACTTCACGGGGAACACGCATGAACGTAGATGATTCCGAAGTCGGCTTAAAAGCAGGACTCGAAGTCCACCAACAACTCGAAACCACGACAAAGCTCTTCTGCTCTTGTGAACCAAAGCTCTTCACAGGAGAACCCGAAATTACGTTTCTACGAAGATTGAGACCAACCCAAAGCGAATTGGGGCAGGTTGATCCAGCAGCTTTATTCGAGTTTCAGAAGGGTGTAAAGATACTGTATGAAGCTAGCGAAGACACCGCTTGCCTTGTAGAGATGGATGAAGAGCCACCCCACAATCTAAACTCTGACGCGGTGGAAATCGCCCTCATTGTTGCACTTATGATGGGCGCAGAACCTGTTGATGAGATTCATGTGATGCGGAAGACTGTGATAGATGGATCTAACACAACGGGCTTCCAGAGAACCTGCATAGTGGCGTTGGGTGGAGAGATAAACATCGGTGGCAAGAAGGTTCCCATACAACACATTGGTCTAGAGGAAGACGCAGCCCGAAAGACCGGCAAAGAAGGCTCAACAATTCGATACCGCATTGACCGCCTAGGAATTCCCCTAATAGAGGTCACAACTGCTCCAGTTATAGACTCTCCTAGAGAGGCAGAAGAAACAGCTCTGGCTATTGGAAAGATTCTGAGAGCCACGCACCAGGTGAAGCGAGGCTTAGGAACTATTCGTCAAGACCTAAACGTCTCCATCCCAGACGGAGCTCTGGTCGAGATAAAGGGCGTGCAGGAACTCGAGCTAGTCTCAGCGGTCGTCAATGGCGAGGTTCAGCGTCAACTAAGCCTTCTGAAGACAAGTGATGAACTGAAAGAACGAAAGGTAAAGGAAAGGGCTGTAAAAGACGTATTCATCGATGTGACTTCAATCTTTAACCAAACAAAATGTCAAGTTATAAGAAAGGCTCTTGACCAGAATAAACGAGTCCTAGCCGTCAAATTGCCAAAGTTTGCTGGGCTATTAAAAAGAGAACTTGCCCCTGGTATGAGACTCGGAGCCGAGATGGCTGCGGTGGCTCATTTCTGGGGAAGGGTGGGAGGCATCTTTCACACCGATGAACTCCCAGCCTATGGAATAACAGTTGAAGAACTGAATCAGCTTGGGCGTCTCGTGAAGAAAGAATCACAAGACACAGTTGTCCTTGTTGCGGATACTAGAGAAAACGCAACCGATGCCCTGAAAGCTGTGACCCGAAGAGCAAGAGAAGCCATACGGGGTGTTCCCGCAGATACTCGCGCAGCAAACCCTGACGGAACGACCCGATACCTGAGACCCAGACCAGGAGCCGCCCGAATGTACCCCGAGACTGATATACCTCCGATCCAGTTGACACGGGAGTATCTTGCAGAGTTAAGGGCTCGTCTCCCAGAGCTGCCCGAACAAAAATTGAGACACTTGATGATAGTACACAAGATTAACCGAAAACTCGCCAAACAAGTCATGGATTCAGAATATACAGACCTTTTCGAGACGATAACCAAGGAAACGAAGGTTTCACCCACTATTGTAGCGGTTGCATTAACCGAAACGATGAAGGCGTTGACGCGAGAAGGAGTCGAAATCCAGAAAGTTACCGATGAGCATGTTCAAGAGATGTTTCGTCTCGTAAGCTCCGAGAAAACCACTAAGGAGGCAATTCCAGACATTCTAACTTGGCTTTCAAAACATGAAGAAAGAACGGCAAGAGATGCGGTGGAAAGTCTGGGACTGATGGTGCTTACGCGAAGAGAACTTGAAGCAATAACAAGCGAATTGATAAAACAAAATGAACGCCTCATACGGGAGAGAGGAATGGATGCATTTGGGTCTCTCATGGGTTTGATCATGAAGAAGGTCAGAGGGCGAGCGAAAGCCCAAGCCGTCGGTGAAGTTCTCAAGAGAAGATTAGAAGGGTTCATTAAGCAACAAGATAAAAAGGTGGAGGACTGATAAGGGGCTACGTGCGCGTTATGACTGGAGGAAGATGTGGCTATGGGAAAGATTCGAGTGGAGATTAAGACGCCCTTCGGCGAAATAGTGATCGAAGGTGAAAGCTCGGAGGAAATCCTTGCGACATTAAAGACCATATCTCCGCAGTTTTTGGAGGAAGTGACTAATTTAGTATCTGGACGACTTGCACCCCCGTTAGAAACGCAACTTGAAGGGATAATCGAGGTTACAACTGAAGGGCCCATTGTAACAACTCGGGAGAAGCTTACGCATTACGAAGCCATCGGCCTGGTCCTCTTTGCCTCCGAAGGGAAAACCAACACAGCAACCCAGATCAGTCGACTACTTGCGTCGAGTGGAATCAGGTCAATGGTGCCGGCGCGTCTCAACGAAATGACAAAGAGAGGGCTGGTCTTTAAGCCAGATCCGTCTAGACCCGAGTTTAGATTGACTACTCAGGGTGAAAG
>CAYGAE010000124.1:0-4888 GCA_964347855.1 uncultured Candidatus Bathyarchaeia archaeon | reverse complement strand
AGCTTCTGTTTAGTCTCGATGACTTCGTCAGCCCTCTTACGGAGTCGTTCATCGAAAGTTGCAATATCCGGAGGGGGAATGGTGTCCAGAATTACGACGTTAGTGTTTGTTTTGCCCGATTCGTGGAAGTCAGCGTTTCTTTCCCTCCGAATGACAACGAATCCCTCTTTGTCCGCTAGTCTCTCTACGTCCGTAATCTCGTCTTCGATTGTAGTCTTAACTACTACATCGAAGTTCGAATATCTTCGAAGATCGAAGATTTTTTCGAAGGAATAAACGTAAACATCTTCAGGACTAACCAAAATGCGCTTGGGATCGACTATTTTCGCAAGTTTCTTGAAAATCTTGCTATCCAACATCGTTCATTAACTATTCTCGGAACTTAAAAACCATGTCTTTATCGTTGACACCTTGTGAGCATAGAAATGGAGTAGAGCACATGCGGGTTGTTGAATTACACGCACGCTGATGCTGTTTCGATCCTAAACGATCGCATTTTCAGAGTAATCGTCATCGCAAACAAGTTTTAAATAAGCGCTGAATTAATCAGACTGACAAGGTGTGACAGAGATGTCCGAAAGGAAATACGACTGGTATCCAGCTGAGGATCCAAAAGACTGGCGAACCATCACGTACAACCCCAACTGGTATGACCACACGGCGTGGATTGCAGTTAACAACCCTAAAGAAATGAACTCATACGTCTTGGGAACCCTCAAGGAGTTGTATACGGCCTACGAGAAGGCTATGGGAGATGATTCCGTCCAATTCATAGTAATGACTGGTGAAGGTGACCGAGCCTTCTGCACCGGCGGAAACGTGAACGAGTACGCTGAGATCTACAACAAGAAGCCTTGGAAGTTCTGGGAGTGGGGAGAATTCTACGGGAGAGTCTTTGACATGATCATGCACTGCGGAAAACCGGTTATAGCCCGAGTAAACGGTGCAGTAGCAGGTGGTGGCTGGGAATTCGTCGCCTGCTGTGACCTCGCCATCGCAGCAGACCACGCAAGATTCATCTCTCCAGGCCCCAGAGTCGGCATGACCTCCATTGGGGGCCTATCTCAATGGCTTCCCCTACACATGAGCATAAAGAAATCGGCGGAGATGGTTCTCCTAAGCTCACAGATAAACGCTGAAGAGGCACTCAAATACGGTGTGGTGAACGACGTGGTGCCCCTAGACAAACTGGACGAAAAAGTGAAAGAGTACATCGACAAGATGAAGAAACTGTCCCCATCTAGTCTCTGGTATTACAAGGTTCATCACAATTGGTGGAAAGAGCTGATCTGGCGGCCCACGTGGGAACATGGAAAGGCTTGGTTTGCTCTCAATCTAGGCTCCATGGAGCCCACTGAAGGCTTATGGGCCTTCAAACAGAAGAGGAAGACCGACATGGAGAAGATTCGAGCTTTCATTGCAGAAGGAAGGGATCCGAGGGTCCCTTACGGACCATACATGGCCAAGTGCGGCAAGTGTGGGGCAGAATACCTACCGCAAGAGTCCAAATACTGTCTGAAGTGCGGCACCAAACTAGCGTGATGACGAAACATGAGCGGAAGGGTGGCCATAGTAGGCGTAGGCCAAACAGCCTTCACCCGCTCGTGCGGTATTTCAATTCGGGAATTATGCTTTGAGGCGTTCAAGGAAGCCCTAGAAGATTGTGAAAACTTATCCACTAAAGATATCGACGCATCTATTGTCTGCTCTGCTCCTGAATATGACAAGCAGAGAACTCCTGCAGGACTTATAACAGAGTACCTTGGCTTAAACCCCAAACCTACTTTTTTGGCTGAAGCCATATGCGCGTCTAGCAGTGTAGGCACCAGGATAGCATGGTCCTTCATAAACTCAGGACTCCACCGAGTAGTCGCCGTTATTGGATTTCAAAAGATGTCTGAACTGACGTCCGCCGAATCGCAGGAAAGAATGCTCCGCGGAGCTGACATAATGTGGGAATCGCCCTTTGGGTCTATGATGCCAGCATACTATGCCATGTTTGCTCGTGCACACATGCACAAATATGGAACCACGGAGGAACAGATGGCAAAGGTTAAGGTGAAAAGCAGCAAGTACAGCGTCATGAATCCCAAGGCCATGTTCAGAAAAGAGGTCACTCTTGAGGATGCACTGAAGGCCCGATTCATAACGAGCCCATTGAAGCTCTTTGATTGTTGTGCCAACGCTGACGGCGCCTCATGCCTAATTTTGGCAGGAGAAGATGAGGCTAAGAAGATAACGGATACACCTGTTTGGATCACTGGCTTAGGACTGGCATCAGCATCGCTCTCCATGAGTTCCAGAAGGACCGTTGCGTCTCTCTCGTGTGCTGTTGAGGCGGCTAAGCAAGCCTACGAAATGGCTCATCTGAAACCAAAAGACATTGATGTCGCAGAAGTTCACGACTGTTTCACTATTGCTGAGATCATGGCTTACGAGGACTTAGGATTCTGTGAAAAGGGTGACGGAGGCGAACTTATTGATAATGCAGAAACCTACATAGGTGGACGGATACCTGTAAACGTAGACGGTGGCTTACTGTCGAAAGGACATCCGATCGGCGCCACCGGCGGATCGCAAATCAGAACCATCGTCATGCAGCTGAGGGGTGATGCTGGAAAAACTCAGGTCACAGGGGCTGAAACTGGCCTCGTCCACAACATTGGAGGCGTAGGAGTGTACGGCTCAGTAATAACGTTCGGGAGATAATCTCTTGAGCTTCGAAAGATTTGGAAAGATTAGCTACACAAAAGAAACCAAGGTAGCAGACTTTGTTACACACTTGGAAGAAGGCAGAATCATGGGAACCAGATGTAAAGAGTGCGGAAAGCTCCACTTTCCACCCAGAGCCGACTGCGCCGACTGCCCATCAAGTGACGTAGAATGGGTGGACCTGAGTGGTAGAGGAAAACTTATCACCTACACAAAAGCCAACTTTGCACCAGTCGGCTTCGAAGATGAAGCCCCCTACACGCTTGCCTTAGCGGAACTTGAGGAAGGCCCACGAGTCTTTGCGCATCTAAGCAAGGATATCTCAGAGAATGAAACTAAGATAGGCATGAAGGTGAAATTGGTCCCAGTTAGGCCGTCGGAAGGCAGAATCACTTATGAGCTAAGAAAACGTTAGTTCCTGCTTTTTCGTCTAAAGTAGTTCTCTAGTTACCTTCACATACCTCTACGCGTGTGGTGGCGGTGACCCTTTCCTTTGGATTTAGGGGCGAAATTTGCATGCATATACGTATTCAAACCCATATCTTGGGAAAACAAATCTTACAAATATATTTGGAACGATGCTTGTTTCGGTTACTCCAAGCTTTCTCATCAACAATTTCACGTTCACAAACCTTGCATTTCCGGCCATTTAGGGGCTTACGCCCTGACTTTCGGATACTTACCAATTTCCACGGCATAGCGAACAGCTCGATTACAACCATATTCCGCATGCATACTAACTTGGTGTTATTATCCCGTCCTTCATCATTATCCTTCTTTCTGCATAGTCGGCAATATCTTCTTCATGGGTGATAACAATGATTGTAGTTTTTGTTTCTTCATGGAATTTCTTGAGTAAATCCATGACTTGCTTTCCAGTTACAGAGTCTAAATCACCGGTTGGTTCATCTGCAAATATCACAGCAGGACGGTTGGTTAATGCTCTGGCGATGGCCACACGTTGCATTTGCCCACCGCTCAATGTGGCGGGATACTGTTTAGCTTGCTGATCAATCCCAACTCCCTCGAGAAGCTTGTCTATACGATCTTTCAAATCCTTACTTAATCCAGCCAGATCTGCAGGCAACGCTACATTCTCTCGGGTGTTGAAATGAGGCAACAATGTATAGGTTTGGAATATAAACCCCATCTCTAACAGTCTAGACTTGGATTTTGCAGAATCACCTAATTCATGAAGGTTTTTTCCGCGAAACAGCACAACTCCATAATCGGGCGTATCGAGACCCGCAATGCAGTTTAAGAGAGTTGTCTTTCCCGCTCCAGAATTCCCCAAAATCGCAACAAATTCTCCTTCTCTGATATCAAGATCGACCCCCCGGAGAGCGTACACAGTTGTCTTTCCAAGATTGTAGTTCTTAGTTAATCCTCGTACAGCGAGAACAACGTCATCAGCCACGTGAAATGCTTCAGAGTTGTTACGGTCGAGAAGTTGTCTGTCAAAACTGAAATAGGGAATATCGGATCCAAAGAGGTCTGTCCACGTCTTCAAAAGTTCAGCTTCAACAAACAAATCAATGCTTAATTCTGCTATCGCCAGTAGCCTGTTCTGGAAATCATTGACGGAATCGATAGTTTTCACTCCATTTTTCTCTTCATCCAGATAATCACGAAGGTGAATTTGACACTCTTGAAGTTTGTTTTGCACCTCGATGAGTAACGCTTTCCCATACTCGATTTCGGACGCCATCTCCGCAAGTGCCGCATTAAGGTTCACGGTATTGTTCTCTAATTGATATGGGGCAAGTACTGTGCGGGGGACTTGGAATAGGTCAAAAATTCGAGAAATTACACTACTTATATCATTTAAAGCACTGAGTTTTGCTGCTAGAATCCGAAGGAACAGTTCCAGTTTGGTCTGTAGTTTCTGGTTTTTACTCCGATAGTGAGTTCCTTCCACTCCCAATTTCAGTCTTTCAAGCGCACGATCCATTTCTTGCAGGCGAGCAACCGTTGGTTTCAGAAATATCCTAAAGAAATTCGAAAAGAGTAATTTGTCAACCAATTTGTCAAGGTTCATCTCAGTTTCACTGTTTGAACTCTTGAAGATTGGAGGGTCAAATCCGGAGAGGAAAAACCGATGTTCTCGGTTCTCAACGATGGCCCATAAAGTCACAATACTTCTCGACTGAATCTCGCATTGCATGTTTGGTATATC
>CAYGAE010000123.1:1557-4906 GCA_964347855.1 uncultured Candidatus Bathyarchaeia archaeon | reverse complement strand
CAGAGCGCTCAACTGCACGGCTTGTGGCACACCAGTAACGCGAACCGTCGAAGGGCTGAGGATTGCGGAGCTCTGCGGCAAAAACTCATTCATGGTGTCCTCGAGAGGCCTGGTGCTTTCAGACATGGCCAGAGTAGCTACCGTCCTCGGAACCAAGTTTAGAATAAAGGTGCAGGCTCGGTATGGGGTTACTCTAGATTATTCAGACGGCATATCAATAAGCCTCATGAAAACCGGGAACATGCTGGTTAAAGGTGCCAAAGATAAGAAGGAAGCACTACAACTCTACGACGACGTTATAAAATATTTGGTCGGCTTATCTCACACAGACTAGCCCGCGCATTCTAGCTGAGCGCTTTCCACACTTTTGCCAATGATTCTCCTAGGACATGTAGTTTGAATTCAAGGAAATACCCAAATGGTGTTACAAAAACCTCGTAGCCTTTGTCCTTTAATCTATCTTCAATTCTTCTCAAGACTTCTTGTGCAAATTCTACGCTTGACTTGCTCTCCGATAGGTGAGCGAACGAATGCAGCACAATCCTGTTTCTACCAGTCTTTCCAGTTAGCCAAGTGATGTTCTTCACGGTTTTTTTGATTATTCTAGCCGTTCTTTCTTCGTCTCTTCTCTCAACATTTGCAAAAACAACAAGTGTATCCTCAATGGTTTCCTCCTTCTCAATCTTTTCCACATCCTCTAGAGTTTTGCTGAAAGTCTTGTACCAGAATTCCTTTACGTTAAACATTAAGAGCTTCAATTGGACACCTTCCTCCTTATTTTTTCATGACCAAACCGTAATGATACGGATTGAAATCGTAAACCTCCTTTGAAATCGGATCAAAACCCGATTTAACGCACCACTCTATACATTGTTCCAAGCTTGGTCTCATCTCCATCGGAGGACCGCGAGGTGCCTTGGAATCAATGTTCCAATTTATAATCGCCGCACATCCATTCGTTCTTAACACTCTGTATGCTTCCTTCAGTAGTTTAACGGGATATTTTGTGTGAAGCATGTTAAAGAGCAGGACGTAATCCACGCTTTCGTCTGCCAAGCCTGAGCCTTCGGCTAGTATGTCCATTTCTATGGTTTCTAGATTGTTCACAACGTTCTTCGGCATCTTATCTTTAACCGCCGTTATCATTTCAGGGTCCATATCAATGGCGTAAACTCTGCCGGAAACTAGCTTAGCAGCTGGTATCGTGAAGGTTCCATACCCGCATCCAAAATCGGCTACGTCCTTGATCGCTTTACTTAACCCAATTGCTTTCAAAATGTAGGCGGGATTAAAAAATCCAGACCACATAAACTCGTCAGGCATCCCGCTTTCTCGAATCTTCACAATCTTACCCCACTTAAGCGATCATGTTTACGAGACTAGAATTCTCTATATGCTTCTGCTAGCGGATGTCCTATACAATCTAGGCGAAAGGCTTTGTACCAGCCGAAGGGCGATTTATGGACTTCAATTTTCTCTTTTGCCAACCTATCCCTGAGTTTGTTAAAGAAATCCTTTGCCAGTTTGGGTGAGCCGAGACTCTTAGAAAGATGGGCATAGGGGTGGATGAGCACTCTCTTGAATTTGATTCTTGAAATATCAACTTCAATGCTTTCAACAAACTTTTCTATAAGTTCGTCAGACCTGCCTTCATCCTTTTTCTCAAAGCACGTAAAGCAAACCAAGACATCCTTTAAATCTTCGCTCCTCGGTACCGGTTCCTCCGCAATTGGTGTATCTCTCTTCACTTCGTAACTGAAAGAAGAACAGTGGAATCCAAGAACTCTCAACAATGTTTCCTTCAACTAGCGAACTAAATGTTATTATAACGGTGTTATAATTAAAGCTTATGACGCGGACGTTTCATCTTCGGAGGCGCGCGCATACGGAATTCGAACAGCCTAACGTTCTTAGTGCATGCATGTGAGTCAAGCGCGCACGAACGGTAACTCTGCAATCCCAACGGGAGAATAATCTAAATTTTTTGCAAGATATTTTCCAGTTCTACCAATGCGAGAATCCTTTGTCTCTGAAGCTTTGCGATCGCTCTAGCGGATGCCATTTCTCCTCCACGCGCCATTATTGTTAAGAGCCTGTCAACATGCTTTACTTTTCTCACCAGATCTTCGAACTCTCTAGCGCCTTCTATGTAACCGTTAAACTCTCTTGTGTATAGTTCAGCCAAATGAGGCACCTAAAAAGGGAAGAGTATCTTGTATCTTAATATACATTGCTATCTTCCATGACACATTGCGAAAACCGATATATGGCTAAGAAGAGACATGATCAAGATACATCAGGAATACGTGCATTCTATCCAAAAAAGGGCATGAGAGCAACAAAGGAAAACGATTATTATTCCTCTTTGACGCGTGGAAAGTTGTTGGGACTGATTCTAGTTCCAAAATAGAAAAGCCCAAATTGGGCCTAAGCTTGGCCAGGCCAGCATCGTTTAGTCAGCTGGATTTCCATATCTCGAGATACCTTATTTGATGCAATCGCTCAAAGAACCTAAAAGGACAGTTGAACAGTCAATCTTCCTTCGTTGGCCTATCCAAGCGTGCTCCCCAGCTTGGGCGATATTAGCCAGGCATATACCTGAATACACGATTTCTGAATAGAATTCTAGACAAAATTGTCGACAAAACTTGATACGTCGCAAAGTTTGAAATATTGGTTTCTGAAACAGTAGTAGGGAAGCTTTCAGCATGGGCGCGTTTGAAAGAGACCTAGACCTATTACTAGCGAAATTGAGCAATGGAGTGGACAAGGTCGCAGAGAACAAGTTGAGCACCCTCAGGGATAGGCTAATTCAACTTCGCAAACAAAACGTCGTAAAGATCAACCACACAGTCATGGAACTAGTATGCGCTAAACATCTAATTTCCAAGGGCTATGACTTAGATGTTGAACGTCTCGCAGACGGAGGCTTAACCTACGACTTGTGTGGCGTGAAAGGCTATGGAACACTGATTGTTGAGGTTGAGACAGGCTTCGTTCCTCCCGAGCACGCTCTGGATCCAATGACCTACTGCAAAGCAAGAATCGCCAGCAAGATAGCGCGATACAGCAACTACGCAGACAAGTTTGGGATCGGAACACCACCCCACTACATCGTGCAGATTCCTCCATCTTTCACCAAGGCTCCCAGATTTAGAAGCTCAGAAGAGCTAGAAGAGATCAAACGCCTGTGCGACCTTTATTACAAGGACCCGCCTGTAAGCCTAGATGAAATAAAGAATGCCCGCCTACACTCTATATACATCATCGATGTGGACACATTAACCACACACGAGATGGATCCCACCTCTTATTCGGACAACACTATTTTTTGGAAATACTAGCTCTG
>CAYGAE010000123.1:0-1457 GCA_964347855.1 uncultured Candidatus Bathyarchaeia archaeon | reverse complement strand
ATTTTATAGCCTATTTGCGTGTTCTAAGAGTAACAAGTGTTTTGCTATGAATTGGCTTAAGATATCTGGAGTCAGCGGCATAATCGCGCCTTTCATCGGGTTCACCTTGATACTACTTGCCATAGCATATTCTCCTGAGTTCAGTTGGACAGAAAACGCCCTAAGCGATTTAGGCGTCCAAAAAGGCGTCACTGCTGTTCTGTTTAACACTGGTCTCATAATAACCGGAATTCTCGCCATTCTTTTCGCGGTTGGGCTCTTTGCGTTTGTCAAAGCGCGTCTATTGAGCAGAATCGGAGGTTTTCTCTTCTTGCTTGATGCTTTTGCGCTAACTGCGATAGGTATTTTCCCAGAAAACATTGAAGCCCTGCATTATTACGCTTCGGTGACATTCTTTACACTATTTCCAATATCGATGCTTGTTTTGGGCGCAGCTTTCTTGCGGACGCTCAAGATGAGATTAGGACTTTTCACGATCACAGCCGCCCTAGTTGCAGCGATTGTTTGGACTATTTCATTCGGCAAGGGAGTCGCTATTCCCGAAACTCTGTCTGGACTTTCGGCGTCAGCATGGCTTATAGTTTTAGGCTCTAAAATGTTGAAAGACGAGGCAAGTCATAACTGAGATTCTTAGACAAAATCTTCACTAGTAAACCATCGTTCACTATGTCATGTTTTTCCCAAACTAGTCAAGTAAATGCTTAGGCAGTGCTTTCTTCAGCTTAGAAACGAAGCCTTCCTCATCTTCCTCAATTCTCTTCCTCACTTCTCTCCAAGTAGATGAGCAATCTTTGTACTTAACACCAACAACGTCATGAATGACCCGGTCGATCTCTCGTTTGTTTTCACTCGTAACCACTATTCCTGCTTTCCTGAACACATGTTGCATATGCCTAAAATAGCAAGTCATAACCAACTACCTCCACAGGCAAATCCCTACTGATCAGAGCTTGAATTCTCTGTATTCCCCTACACAGGGATTTCCGTGGCAGATCAATACCTTCAGATGGGTAACATCGATTATTATGGAATAGATGGTTTTGTATTGTTCAAGAGGTGGAACAGACTCATCGATGTGTCGACAGATGGAGTTTGGATTATTGACGTGGTCTGAGAGTATATTCCTTAAGGAAGCAACAGTAACCTTTCCAAGCTCCCTCTTCAACAGTCTCAGAGCCCTATTGTAGCGAATTATGGTATCTGCACCAGCCCCGGGTGACTTCTCATTTGACTTCTGAAAGGTAGCTTCGTATTTAGCCATTCTTTCAGAAAGATAATGATTCGTGTGAACAAGGTAACCCTCTTGAGCGTACAGGGCACAGAAATCGGTGGCAGACCCTTCGAGGCTGTAGATCTCGCCACTGGAATGGCATAGGTTGTGATTGTAACTTGAACCCCTTTTCTCTGGAAGCGCCGCACGCATAGCATCGCCAATTGTCTTGGAAGCGAGAATCTTG
>CAYGAE010000122.1:0-4953 GCA_964347855.1 uncultured Candidatus Bathyarchaeia archaeon | reverse complement strand
GGGCATGCACATGTGTTGAAGCAGGATAGATCTCTGATAAGGTTTTTAGTCAAATAGCCTTAAATGAGCTTCAAACTCTTATTCAGATGATAACTCATGGACGTGGATTTGGCTTCTCTGCACAAGATCTTGAAAGATCCGACGCGAAGAAACATCGTTCTACTTCTTAGCAGAAAAGGCCAACTGGCGTACACGCAATTGATGGCCCTGCTTGAGATAACAAACACTGGCAGGTTCAACTATCACCTAAAGATTCTCGCTGACCTCATAGAAAAGGGAGAGGATGGAAAATACCGCCTATCCGAACGGGGTCAGCTTGCGTATCAACTGCTGCAGAAATTTCCAGAGAAGACGGCTGAAGCTAAACCATTAGGGATCGGTGACGGATTACTCATCGGAATCGTAGGGTTCATCCTACTCTTTGCGTTTCCAGGAATATACTGGATTACAGGTTTATTCTTGTTAGTGGGCTTCTTGGGTCTGATTTTCGAGTTGCTTGTTCCAGGAGCTGTCATGTGGTGGCTGACTGTGAGGCGCACAAGGAGACACGAGCTCTACGATCTTTTCAAGCCGCCACTCGTTCCGCTCGCGCTTACTATTGCTTGGCTTATTCTACTCCTGCTACTGCGCGTATCGTTCGCACCAGTATCTACCAATGGTAGCTACGCCCAACCATTCATGTTAGGCTTTGTTGCTCTGGGCTTCTTCCCTTTCATAGGTGTAGGCGTTGCAGAAGCTCTTCACCGAGTGTCAAAGCGCAGCTAGGATGTGCACGCGTGTTCTATAGTTCTGAATGACTAGATTCTAATATGTCTGCGTGGTGACTGTGCGAAGAGCGTTGGCTCTCGTGGTTGTCGTTTTCTTAGCAGTCGGGATAACAGGTTTCATACCTACCGCGGGCTTTTTTGCGCGCATTCCACTGGGAGAACCGATTCTTAGGGTAAAATTCTATCCGCCGCCTCCGTGGCAGGTGCGTTCGGGAGGGTCGTTTGAAGTAGGCATAGGGGTCGCAAATGATGGCTGGCTGCTAGCGTGGGCGTAGCTCGAATACTGATTCCTGCTTCATAAGGGATAAGAACCCTTGAAGTGAGCTTCCTACTAGGAGGAATGAACCTATGGCTGATTATGTAGATAAGGGACTGGCAAGGATGGGGATAACAATCTCGAAGCCCATGCTCGCCGTGATTTGCATCATCTTCGGAGTCGTGGTCATCGTTCTGCCAAACCTGCTCGTTTGGATCGTGGGCCTGTTTCTGGTGGTTCAAGGAATCCTGTTGCTGACGGACTTGTTAGAAGTGGGAAGTCGAGGGACTTCGACCATCGCGCCTAGCGGTGTCTATTGTACTCATTGTGGAACAGGGAACATCGAGGAAGCGGTTTACTGCAAGAGATGCGGAAAAACGCTTGACCAATTGAAGACGCAGAAACCCCAGTCGACGTCGACGAGCACGCCGAAGTAGATGCGTGTGCAACCAAACGTAAGATACGTGGAGTGAGTATGCAAAGAGATGCCTTTATTCCTGGAATCATCGTTCTGCTTATCGGAGTCGCTCTGATACCGGTCTCTCAGGTCCCACAGACTGAAATTCGAGAGAGACAAATCGGAAAACAGACTCTGCCGATTCCGTCTGGGGAGACATCCTTTGGGCTAGATTTGGAGGCGAACACGTCGTACGCGCTATCGATCAAGGGTGGCCTGGTCGCGCCGTATGACCCGGTTAAGATTGATGTGGTTGCCCCTGATAACTCGAGCTTTCAACTGGAACTCGCGAAAGACGATCCTAAATCTGAGTTTCAAACCCTTGGATCAACTGGCTACCACAATTTTACCTTCGAATCAGCTTATGCTGGTATGAATACACGTGCAGAAATCTCCGAAATCGTTTCCTGGGAGCTCACTACGTATCCCTACGCCAGTCTTCTTTACGTGGGACTAGCACTAGTTGGTGTTGGAACTGTCTTCGCCATCCTAGGATGGACCTACCCACGGACGCGAAGGCGCGGATGAACAGATTCGAGGCGCGCTTGAAGAAGGAAAGAAAGGTTCTAGAGGGACTGACAATGGCTAGACTAGTCCGCTATGTTCAAGGAGAATTCTGAGTCCAATTATGATCAAGATGATACCCCCGAGAACCTCAACCTTATTCTTGAGAATTTCTCCAAATTTGCCTCCCAAAAAAACCCCCAAAAACGATAGAAAAAAGGTGACTACGCCAATTGCTATTGACGGAATCCAAATTTCAGCTTGGAGAAGGGAGAGACTGAGACCTACGGCTAGAGCGTCAATACTTGTCGCAACAGCCAAAATGAGAATTACTCTAAAGTTAAACGAGGTAATGAGCGAGGCAGAGTCCTGATGGATTGCTTCATAGATCATTCTCAGACCAACAACGCACAGAAGTCCGAAAGCGACCCAATGATCAAACCCTGAAATCACCTCGGCAACAGTCAAACCGGATATCCATCCGACAAGTGGCATTACCGCTTGAAAGAATCCGAAAAACAAGGCCATCGTCATGGCCTTCTGGAAGTCAAAAATCTTACTTGATAATCCGTTAGCTATCGAAACCGAAAAGGAATCCATAGCTAACCCCAATGCAATCAGCAGGATCATCAAATCCATAAGATTTCACTTCCACGATGTTCTAAAAAGAAAAAGCAAACACTCATAAAAATGATTTCCAAGGTTAGGTTTAGGGTTAAATTTTTATCTTTCTCTCTCGTTTCCTGTCGTCTGGTTTACTCTACCCTCTACTCTACGCTCACACAAGACGCAAAACCAAAAACGACGAACCATAAACGAAAAAACTCTCACACGCTCATAAGACGCGCACAATTGGGGGACATGACGAATGAGACTGAAAGAAGCTGAGAGAATTACCATTAATGCATATAGCAAGTGGAGTGGAGATTGGGAAAGATGTTGGGTTCCCATTTACAGGCCTCTTGCCATGACCGTTGTTGAATTAGCTCAGATCGAGACGGGGTACAGGGTTCTAGATGTTGGAACTGGCACAGGGTTGGCTGCCTTCATTGCTGCTTCAAGGGTTGGAGAAAGCGGAAGCGTCGTCGGTATCGATGTAGCAGAAGGCATGTTGAACATTGCAATGGAAAAGCGCAAAAGACTTGGGATTAGAAATCTGAGCTTCAGAGCCATGGACGCGTCGAGTCTCGGATCCCTTTCCGAATCATTTGAAGTCGTCATCTCAAACTTTGGCATTCCGATTTACAAGACTGACACGTTTTCTGAGATACATACGGTCATGAAAACAGGAGGCCGGCTGAGCTTCAATATCTGGAGTTCCAGGAAAACTGAAACTGGTGAAACTTTTAAACGCGTATTTGATAAGTACAAAATTGCACAGCCTTCTCCCGCTTTGAAAAGGTGTCGGGAGGCGACCTCCCTGCTTGCCAAAATTAGCGAGAAATATGAGTCGCATCCTCCGCACATGGTGAGCCTTCTCGGGGATGCGGGCTTCTGCAACATAGATGTGAACAGGAAAATCCATGAGGTCATCATCCCCAGCTCGCGCCAGTATGTCGAAATGTTTCTCTCGGGAGGCAGAGACAAGGTAGAGTTCTTGGAAATGCACCCAGAAGAGAGAGCCAAATTCTTAGCAGAGGTTATGGCTGAGCTGGAGGGATTAGTTTCTCCAGAAGGTTTAGTTGTAGATTGGGAAGTCATCTACTTCACAGGAACCAAGCCGATCTCCTGAATGCTCCGACACCCATGCATGCTGTTGATTCCTGATTGTTTGTCTAGGAGGATCGGAAAAAAGAAAGGGGAGATTTACGCCTACTATTTACTTTCGCTTTCGATGCCGTACAAATGCTTAGCTGTCACTGAACGCATATGCGGAACTAGGGCACTCAGAGCAGCAAAGATTGCGAGTAGAAGCCACGACATTGATTCCAAGCCAAGCGTGATGTCAAAGGCATCACCGATGACGCCTAACGCAGCGAATACAAAGCTCGCATACTGAAAAATGCTACCAACCAACGCGCATAGGCGAATATCCTTCTTTACTTCTTCACGGTCTTTGAACGGTTTGTCTTCCGCAGACATGACGGATACCACATCCTTAGTTGAATCCACAATGTCTCTTCCCTTCGACATTTAACAGTTGTTGACGTAATCTGTTCTTCTGAGCATCTGTTTCACGCGTGCGCAGGTAGAACTTAGTTTCCCAAACGGCGCGCACCTGTATCGCATAACATAATCTGTCTAGCCGAGAAATGTTCTGTATAACACGTATACAACCTGATTTACCATGACGTGTTAAAAGGAACTGTGGAATCAATTCATTTTGTCCACACTCATCTCAACCTTGGTGTAGATGTGTCATTCAGTACTACCATCAGCCATTAGAAACGAACATAGGATGCCGTGAGTATTGTAGAACAGAAGGAGGTTATGGGTACGCAACCTATCAAGCTACCGCAACTTGTTCGGCGACGTGACGAAAGAGCAATCCAAGGTCTCTACGAGTTCATCCACGAGCTTGGGGAGTATGACGGAGAACGCCTGACGGACAAGCAAAAGGTCGCCCTGATTAGGGTTGCAGAAGGGCTGATCTCATCCATTCAAGCAGAGATGCGGGTGCGCAAGACAGCCAAGCGGGTCAAGCGGTCTAAGCAGAAAGAGTGGGGGCGTGATTCGTGGGCGCTGGAGCGGCCCTCACTCAACTGCCCGTATAGTCCTCCCCAGTACGGCATGAAATACGTCTAACCCCTCCCGTTCCGGTGGGGGAGGCATTTCTATCCCTCGCCGTGTCTCCCCCACCCTCTTTTGCGCGTTTGTCTGACAGCTAAATTGCGCGCGCAGTCAGTTTTATGCAGAACTGGTTGCTCAACTTTTTCCTTTGATCCAGCCTTTGATTCCCAGTTCTTGTTCGCGCTTGCGTCTTTTCCTTCCGGTTGTTGCAGCGCGAAATGTGATTCCCCAACAGCTGA
>CAYGAE010000121.1:0-4966 GCA_964347855.1 uncultured Candidatus Bathyarchaeia archaeon | reverse complement strand
GAAGTGAACCCAAGATTCAAAGTGTTCAACCCTAGACAACATGGCAACGCAAGTGAAGTAAGAAAGAAACTTTACATATGGCTAGACGAACTCCACAACAGGGTCGCAGTGAAACCAGACAGTCCAGCCGCAGGAAAAGGAGTAGGTGTCTGGGGTGACCACTTCACTACTCGTGAAGAGTTGTTTCAACACTTTTTGGCCAACTATGAACATGGCCCAGTCATAGTTGAAGAAAAAATCGAGGGTGAGGAATCAAGTTTTCAGGCTTTTTGTGACGGAAAACACATTGTACCTTTACCAGAGACGCGTGACTACAAGAGAGCCTTCGACGGTGACAAAGGACCAAACACTGGAGGAATGGGCTCGTACAAGGACGCCGGTGACATACTGCCCTTCGTGACTTCGGAAGATCGTCAAAAAGAGGTAGAAATAATCGAAAAGATCTTCAAAGAACTGAAGGGCAAGGGAAGCAATCCTGAATTGCGAGGCATTCCCTTCTATGACGCTTTCATTCACACTGGAAAGGGACCAAAAATATTAGAAAACAACAGTCGTCCGGGCGATCCAGAAATACAGAATCTCCTGCCTGTACTGCAAGATGATTTTGTTGAAGTATGTTTCAAGATATTGGATGGGAACCTCAGACGGGTTAGATTTGCACAACGACCGACAGTCGTGACCTACAAGGCGCCGCCTAGATATGGCGGGTTCGTGGATGTCTTTCCTGACCGAGTAGATCGAAACGAAATGAACAAGCCTGTGGATTTGGTTGGGGCATATATGCTTGGCGAGAAGTATGGTGGTGATGTAATCCGAACATATCCAGGATCTATGGAACTCAGAGACGGAGAAACATATGCGCTTGAGTCAAGAGCCGTTTGTGTTGTGGGCGTAGGAGAAGACATCCAAAGCGCAAGAGAGATTTCATTGGAAGGAATGAAGGCAATCAAGGGTGGCGCCCTCTGGCACAGAAGTGACATTGGCTCAGAAGAACACATCGGGAAGAGCGTTGAGCACATGCGGAGATTGGGAAGGTGACGATGACTAACCAGCGAATATTCATCTCTGATTGTGAAGGTCCCATATCAAAGAATGACAACGCCTTTGAGCTGACAAGCCACTTCATTCCCGGTGGAGACTACTTCTTCGCATTGATAAGCAAATATGACGATGTACTCGCAGATGTTGTCAGAAAACCCGGCTATAGGGCTGGATACACCCTAAAGCTAATCCTTCCTTTCTTGAAGACTCATGGAGTTACTAACAAGAAGATGAAGGACTACTCTTCCAAGAACATCTTACTCGTTCCAGGAGCTCAAGATGCGCTGAGCTTCGTCAAAAGTATAATGCCATCCTTCATAGTCAGCACGAGCTACGAGCAGTACATATCCTCGCTATGTAGCCTCACCGGCTTTCCCTACGAAAACACTTACTGTACAAGACTGGACTTGGACAAGTACAGAATCAGCGAAAAGGAAAAGAAGCAACTGGAAAAAATCAGGGAAGAAATCTCGAGTATGCATATGATAGAAATCCCAGAAGATGCCCAATCCATCCAAGACTTCTCGGCCAAAGACAAGAAAACAATACAGAGATTGGATGACATATTCTGGAAAGAGATTGCTGAAATGGAATCAAGCGTGATGCTTAAGGAGGTTCACCCTGTTGGCGGCAGCGAAAAAGCAGCGGTCGTCCGAGATGTAGTTGAGAGACTAGACGAAAGTCTGTGGGATGTGATGTACGTTGGCGACAGCATTACTGATGTTTCATCTTTTCAACTGGTACGAAAGAATGGAGGATTGACTGTTTCCTTCAATGGAAATGAATACGCCATCAGAGAGGGTGAGATTGCTGTTCTCTCGGATAATACCATTGTCACTTCGGTTCTCGCAGATACTTTCAATACGCTAGGTAAAGATCATGTCATCAAACTAGTTGAAGAGTGGAACCATTCTGGGCTGCGCAAACACTGCGCCAACTCTACATTGAGGGATCAAGTATTCAGGTTGTATCCAAAGACCCTCCCTCAGGTCGAGTTAATAACCCCCGCCAACAGAACGAGGCTGATGAAGGAAAGCAGTGCTTTCAGAAAAAAAGTCAGAGGAGAGGCGATAGGAAGACTTGGATAAGGTGTAATCCATGAGGGTTGAGATTGAAAACACGTATGCCGAAGCTTTCGAAGGCTTGTGCTGCAGGGTCATCGTGACAGCTGATGATGAGAAAGAATTGCGAAGAGCGGCCGAGGCTGCTACTGCGACACCTTCAGTGGTCATTGGGCGAACTGAGGGCGGCATTGAGAGATACTTGAATGAGAGGCAGACTCCTGATGGAAGAAAAGGTGTTATTCTTCAATTTTGGGGAGCACTTGATGACAAGAAACCTCTCGACGATTCTGTTGCGAAACTTGAGAAGGAGCTGTCCTACCGGATACGTCAAGATATACTAGTTAAACCTTTCACCACCGTTTTTGATGCTCATCCCAAGCCAGAAGGCAATCTTGATATGATGAAGAGGGTGGGTCACTGTGGAGACGGATTTGAATGGGAGGAGAAACGCTACGGGCGCAACATGATCATTGTGCCAATCATGGTTCCCGACTTCCAGATAGAGCGTCATCTTGGTTATGGAAGAGGGATAATGGGCGCGAATTTCTGGTACATGTGCAAGACGAAAGAAGCAGTGACAATTGCTGGCAGAGGGGCGATAGAAACGATAGGCAAAATCGATGGTGTTATCACGCCTTTTGGCATCTGCTCAGCGGGCTCAAAGCCAGAAACCAGATTTCCATGGATAGGCCCAACCACCAATCATCCCTACTGTCCGTCACTCAAGGAAAGATTGGGAAAGGACTCAAAGGTTTCTGAGGGGGTCAATTACATTCCGGAGATTGTAATAAACGGCTTGTCAATCGGTGTGGTTAGAGAGGCAATGAGAGTCGGTATTGAGAGCGTACTCGACGTAGATGGAGTCGTTGGAGTCTCGGCGGGCAATTATGGGGGAAAACTCGGGAAGTATAAGATACACCTACGAGAGTTGTTTAATTGAAACTGGACGTCATCGGCTTCGGCGCCCTCAACTTGGATAGGCTTTACAGAGTGAACATGATCGCGCAAGAGGAAGAGGAAAGCTTCATCATAGACCTAAAAGAGTCGCCAGGCGGCTCGGCTGCGAACACAATTGTAGGTTTAGCAAGACTAGGACTGAAGACGGGCTTCATTGGGAAAGTCGCGAATGATCGTGCGGGAGAGCTTCTTCTGAAAGCTTTCAGAAAGGAAAATGTAGATACAAGCGGCGTAACAGTCTCGAGAAGAGGCAGAAGTGGCACTGTGATGGGTTATGTCGACGCAGGAGGTCAAAGGGCCTTGTACGTTGATCCTGGCGCCAACGACCTTTTAGTATTTGAGGAGATTGATTTGGAGTACGCTGGTGACACTGAATTTCTGCACTTAACATCCTTTGTCGGAAAAAAACCATTCGAAGCTCAAAAAAGACTAGTCGAAATGCTTTCTGGCATAAGAATGAGTTTTGATCCAGGAGCGTTGTACGCCAGAACTGGCTTGAGTTCTTTGAGGTCCATTGTGAGACGGAGCTTTGCCATGTTGCCAAATGCAAATGAGGTGAAATGGCTCACTGGGCAGAACTATGAGCGCGGGGCACAAACATTGATCAAAGAAGGTGCCAGCGTGGTTGCTGTGAAGCTCGGTGATGAGGGCTGCTACGTCACAGATGGTAGAGAAAACCACTTGGTTGAACCATATAAGGTGAAAGTTGTAGACACAACGGGCGCCGGTGACGCTTTTTGCGCGGGGTTTCTCTATGGTTTAATCCAAAATAATGATCTCTACGAGTGTGGACGACTTGGAAACTTTGTGGCGTCCAGATGCATAATGAAAATTGGTGCCAGGACAGGACTTCCAAGACTCGCAGACTTGAGTAACATGTGAAAGACGTTAGAATTTTCTGATCAAATATTCGACCATCGATGCGAAGACTAGCTTTCCATCACCGAATTTCGGTATCGAGTCTTTCTTCGTCCAGTCTGGAAGTTGCCAACCGTAATAGGCTCTTTCGGGATGAGGCATTAAGCCGAAAACGGTTCCACTTGGATTGCAGATTCCAGCTATGTCGTGGAATGCCCCGTTAGGATTTGTCGGGTATCTCCCTTCCGCGTATGTACCGTCAGCATTACAATATCTGAAAACAAGCTGATCGTTGTCATACAACTTCATCAAGTGGTCTTTCTCTCTTTCCTTTGAGAAGACAAACCTGCCTTCAGCGTGAGCCACTGGGATTCGTAACACCTTTCTCTTAGGGATCGTCTGGGTGAAAATGCAGTTGCCAGAGTTGTCGTTCCTGACGTAGACCCAGATGCAGTTATATCCAACTGGAACATTAGTTCCGAGCGCTCCTTGAGGATATTCACTAGCACCGTCAAAGCCTGGCAAGAAGCCCGCTTCAACCAAGACTTGAAAACCGTTGCAGATCCCCAGGATTGGTCTCTCTTCATCGACAAAACGTATCAAGCTACGACCAAGCTTGGCCACGACTCCCTTAGCCAGGATAGCACCCGCTCTTACATAGTCACCATACGAGAAACCGCCCGGAAAGACAAGCGCGTCGTAGTCGAGAAGGTTACTCTTGCTGACTAGTTCATTCAGATGAACTACGCTTGCTTGGACCCCTAAATCATCGAGTGCTCGCTTGGTCTCTGCATCACAATTCGTTCCACCGACTCGAGCTATGCAAACTCGGATGTCTTCTCTCTTCAATCTTCAACCTCCCAAGGCGCTTTTCCAACTGTCTCTCATATCTTCCAAGCTAATGTCTATCACTCTTCTGTCACGTAGACCGTACACAGAAAAATGGCGACTCTTTTCAACTCTGCCAACCGCTGAGAAAACATTGCCTTTCATTGAAGCTTCAAAATCTTCTTTGCGGCTTTCAGGGACTTCAACTAAGAATCTGC
>CAYGAE010000120.1:0-4984 GCA_964347855.1 uncultured Candidatus Bathyarchaeia archaeon | reverse complement strand
ACATCAAGCTAATGAAATGCGGTGGCATCTGGAAAGGCAAGAAGATCGCGGCGATCGCTGAAGCGGCTGGCGTGCCCTGTATGGTGGGATGTATGGGAGAATCTGAAATTGGCATAACAGCGGGCGTACACTTGGCAGCGGCAGTAAAGAATATTCCATATGCTGACCTTGACTCGGACCTTCTCCTCCAAGACAAACTAGTCCGGAAAGGTGGTGCCAAACTCAAAACCTCAAAGCGGATACCACCAAAGACCCCGGGCTTGGGAATTGTTAAACTGGACAGGAGACTTGTCGGAAACCCTGTAAGAGTTTACCACTAATCTAAACATCAACTGTAAAGTTGGTGGGGCTGCCCGGATTTGAACCGGGGTCCCGAGCGCCCGAGGCTCATAGCCTAGACCAAGCTAGCCGACAGCCCCCAAAGAACACCTCTAACGCCCACTTCCACATAAGAATTATTCCATCTTAGAGCCTGACATGAAGAACGCTTCTTTGAAACCATCTTGGTTCCTCCAGAAGGCCCAGACCTGCACACACACCGCCAATCCAACTTCTATATCCTTGGGTGCCGAACGCCTTAATTTATAAACGCCCCAAAAGTTGTAATTGGTGCTGCATGCCCCGGTGGCTCAGCGGCTAGAGAATTACGCCCAAAGCAACGGCCTTGTACCTCGTGAAGGAGAGCCGTAGGTCGCGGGTTCGAAACCCGCCCGGGGCTCCATCCTCCGACGTCTTCTAATACGATCTTCGCCCCGTTGGAAATGCAAACCGCAAGCTTTAGTTATATCAATGAAAAAACACAATCTGGTTACGCAACGTACGCCCTCTAGATGTACTGGTGGAGGAATCCCTTGACTTTCGGCATAGTTCGCAAGTCCAAATACGACGAGATGCAAAATGAGAGAGACCGCCTCAACGAGAGAGCTAGAGCCTTAACAAAGGAGAAAAAGACGCTGAAAAAGCAGGTTGACAAGCTGATAAAAGATAAGGAAGAGTCGACGCGAAGAATAGCCAGACTTGAAAAACAGTTAGACGCGCTGCAGAGGGAGAGGGCGAAACTCGCAATCGCCGTTGAGCGTCTCACAAAAGAAAGAGAGATCTTTCAGAAAACCATAGAGCGCCTCAGCAAAGCCGCGAGAAAACGATCCAAAAAGCGGCCTAGCACGCGCACCATTACTAGCAAAACCCTTTAAACACGCTTCCTCCTCAAAAAATATGCACGCCTCACACAGCCTCGGTGGCCTAGCTGGTTAGGGCATCGCCTTGGTATGGCGCCAGAAAGGCGGAGGTCGCGGGCTCAAATCCCGCCCGAGGCTCCACTCAAACTTATATACAACAAAAGAAAACCATCCTCTAATAGAGGGAAGACACTGTGCCTCTTGAGCCTTGGCCCGACGTGGCCATCATAGGCGTTGTAATAGGAGCAGTCACAATCACATTGTTCACTCTCTACACCATGCGGGAAAGAAAACGGGAGATAAAGAAACCCGTAGAGTTACCCATTGAACCGAGTGAGACGTGGCCAACACGAATAGAGCGCAGTGTCACGACCACCGACGCAAAGAAAGCCAAAGAAGAGCTGCGAACGCTCGATCTTGAACGGGAAATCCTCAGCTACGCCATCCGCCGTCTCTACGAGGCACAAGCGGAAGGAAAGATCACCGAAGACGAACGCGAAAGACTGGCACGCGGATACAAAGATCGGATGATGAACATCAAGGACATGATCTCGCGCGACGAGTCCGTGGTGGCCCTCCATGAACTAGAGGCGATGCAAGAAGACCTCGTGAAGCTCTTTAGCGAACGGTTTGATGAGATCACGGAGAAAGTTGAGGACTTACGGTCACACCTTGATTTCAGGCCGATTAGAGAGGTTTCGGTGCCGTCTCCGGCGCCATCTGCCCCACCTGAACCCAGAAAGAGGAGAGAACGCCGACGACCAACGCCCAAGAAGACCGAGGCGGAGAAGAGAATTGAGGAAATCAAAGCAGAGGTTGAGAAGGTTTTGGAGAGGCTTGGGCAGATCGAGGCTGAGGCTTGAAGACTTGGGATGGCGCGAAGGGGCTAAAAAGAGAGCAGCTCGAGAAGCGGTTACTCACATCAGAGACGGCAACACTGTGGGGTTGGGCAGTGGCAGTACAGCCGCCGTTGCCATCGAGCAGATAGGCGAACGAGTCAGACAGGACAAGCTGTACATTCAGGGAGTCCCAACCTCGTACCAAGCCTTGCACCTAGCGGTAAGCTGCGGCATCCCTGTCACAACCTTGGATGAACATCCCCAACTCGACTTAGCGATCGATGGGGCGGATCAGGTTGACAGCCAACTGAATCTCATTAAAGGCATGGGCGGAGCGTTGGCCCGAGAGAAGATTGTGGCATCGGCTGCGAAGCGGTTCATCGTAGTCGCCGACGAAACGAAGCTCGTGGAGAAGCTGGGAACCCACCAAGCAGTGCCGGTTGAGATCTTACCTTTCGCCTTGTCATCGGTTATTATGAAGATGCGGACGATGGGTGGAAAGCCTATTGTGCGGGAGGGAACGGGGAAGGTTGGACCGTTGGTCACGGACAACGGGAACTTCATCATTGACGTAAATTTTGGTCCTATTGAGGCTCCGAAGAAGCTGCACTCGCAGCTTAAACTGGTACCTGGCGTAGTGGAGACCGGGTTGTTCGTTGGAGTGGCGGACGTCGTTTATATAGGTACGCGGAAGGCGGTTCGGAAGTTATAGAGAAAGCTCTGCAAACTCCTGTTTTAGTTTGAAAAATTGTTAAATTTGTGTCTTGCTTAGCTTAGGGTTGATGCGCCGGGGTAGCCTAGCCTGGTTAGGGCGCCAGACTCATAACCTGGAGAATCGTTTTTCTCCTATCTGCTAGGGGGTCCAGATGTCGCGGGCTCGAATCCCGCCCCCGGCACTAAATGTGGTGCGCGCGCATGTTGAAAAAACGTCAAATGAACTTGAAGTTCATTTGACAGCAAAAATAGAGGTGATGCCAACGACATTCTTCTACTCATGAGAAAAGGAGACCTTTCCGCCATTTTCACTGTTGAAAATCCAAGATGTTAAGCTTATTCGACTTAAGATAGAAAAAAGATAGGGGGTATAGTGGTCTCTTTTATCAGATTTTTCTCTTTGCTAGGACAGCTCTGAAGGACTTTCCACAGTGGTCGAAGAGTCCTATGGTGAGCTCATTTCTCTTGCCACTCTTGTCGGGTCTGCCCGCCATTTTCCATGTCTTCTTAGGGGTAGAGACTTCCATTCCACATTTAGGACACTTAGCCATAGGATTACCCTTCCACAAGTTACGGATGAATAATAAAACATTTTCCATGTTAAAGTGAACCAATCATCACTAGGAAATCTAAGCAACGTTTTCTGCTTGTTGATAATCCATTCAAAGACTTCTTTCTTAACTATGATGCCCGCGCGCTCTTCCATCTCTTGAGTTTTGGGATGATGTTGTTTGCCATTTCTCTTGCCTTTTCTTCTGGCATTCCCATTTTCTTAGCTATTTCTATGTTTTTATTGATCTTCTCTTCCATTGTAATTCCTTCGTCTGTGAATTTTCCATCAGTGTAGCAATAATGGCAGTACTCTTCATTCTTGGTTCCATCTGTGTTTGTTCCGAAATCCTCGTTCTTCTGCATGGGCATTCCACAACTCTGACAAATTTCTCCTTGTGGTCCTTCCATAACAATCACTTTAGATCATATTGCATAGTCAGATACTAATTAGCCTGACTATTCCTCAAGCTGAATGGAAATAGAACACTTCTTCCTAAACCATTAATCTAACTTATGAATGAACTAGTTGACATTAGAAAGAAAAGAGAAAGGAGGTGAAGTTTAGCTGAGGAAATACATGTGTGTGCAAGTTAGTCATCACAAGGATATCGGCAGGACAATTGAGGAATGGCAAAAGAATGGCTGGAGTCTTCACACCTACACTTGTGCTCAAATGCGTCCTGGACTAGAAATTCTCCATTATTTGCTGTTTGAAAGAGAAGACTGAGTAACATCCCAAGTCTTGAAATGACGTATTCGACAAAAAGAAAGAACTAGCAGAACTAGAGTTTCTTACACAAGCCATAGAACTTTGATTTCACTGTTAAACCTGTGATAGTATCTTTCTGGCGAATTCCTTAGCTTTCTTCAGGTCTTCGGGTGTTGGATGCTTCATTACTTCTTTAAGATATTCTTCCCAAGCACCAGGGGATGTGACTACCTCTCTCCCTATAAATTCCTGTATTGGAGGGGAAGGGGCACCTTGGCAGCTGAAGTATCCCCTGAAGTCAATCTGCCTCTCTTTACTTACCTCTTGAAAGGATGTAACGCATTTAGAAGCCCATCTAACGAACAGTAAGTTCTGACTCTGACTCTGTCCAGAGGGATAAGTAGCATGAGTAAAGAATCCGGCAAGCTGAAATCTGGGGGATTTTGGGATGGCATTCAAAATCCTCTTTGCAGGACGAGCCAAATCTGAGGAGTGACAAGCTGAGCCTAAAAAGACCAGATCATAATCGCCTAAAACATCTACTGTGATTTCCTCAACTCTCTTCAAGTCTGCTTCATGTTCTTTGGAAGCCTCTTCATAAATAGCTCTAGCAATCTTCTCAGTATTTCCAGTCTCAGTGTAACAAGCGACTAAAACCTTCATTCTAACAACTCCAGCACCTGCGACCTTCAACAAGTTCTAATCCAAACAGAACTAAACATACATTTAAGGCTAATTCATGCACACGCGCGACGAGCTAGTGTGCATACCTGTGAGCTCAGTCTAGGTCTGCGGAATGAACCAATTAGGCTCCGAACGGGAGGAAAGTGTAAAAGGGAACTTTGGCATAGACCCTCTTCAAGTCTTAGACTAAGGCGGGGGTGTCCGAGTCTGGTCAAAGGAGACAGGCTTAGGACCTGTTGCCGTAGGGCTGCGTGGGTTCAAACCCCACCCCCCGCACCACAGAGGACCTACCCGCTCAAGTGGATAAT
>CAYGAE010000119.1:0-4984 GCA_964347855.1 uncultured Candidatus Bathyarchaeia archaeon | reverse complement strand
TGCTCTCCTATGGCTTGGAGTCCTAGCTTCTATGATGCCTGCATGATTATCTACGACTTCTCCTGATTTCGTCTAAATTCGCCTTTGCCTCTTCTCCAGAAACAGTTCGGAAGCTCCTCAAAACTTTTTCAAGTTTTTCACAAGGATACTCGTCACAGTAAGCGCAGTTCTCAATGCCTCTTTCAAGCCCACAATTTCTTACTTCGCAAACCGAGCAGAACTTGTGTAGTCTTCCTCCAACTGCGCATCCATCGCAATCGATATCCTTCAGTTCAAAGCGTACTTTCTCTGTTGACCAAGCTTCAACAACCTTCGCTCTCATCTTATCGTCATTTTTCTGAGTTGCAAGGAAGGCTATGCAATCGCTGCAGATAAGCCCACACATGGCAATTATTTTGCTCATCTTTTCACCCCTTAGGCCATTCAGCTCACAGTATCAAACCCTTTCCTTCGATTTTTATGACTTCTGGAAGAAACTCCAGAAAAAAGAGAAGGGGGTTATTGTTGTGCTTGCAGTGCTTGTTCTCTCTTCTGCAGTTCATTGTAGAGGTACTCAGACCACTTGGATAATTCTGGTAGATTATATTGCTTTCTCATGCCTTCTATTATGGGCTTCACTTTCTCCCACATACCTGTAGTTGATCCGCTCAGAATGTACTCAATGGTATCGATATCTATGAGTCGTTTGTACAGTAGAAATCCAAGTCCATCATAGTATCCAGTAATTGCGTGAAGCACTTTGTCAGATAGCGGGTCACCATAGTTTTCCAGATATTCTTTATAGTCCTTGAATTCCCGATTCCATATTTCAGATATGTTTTGAATAACTTCGCTCATAGTAACCTTTAGAGCCGGATTGAGTTGTATAATGAGCCCAGTGTGCCTCGTTCTAGCCGCATCTCGCATCTGAAAGATAGCAAAGATTACACCGATTACTACGCTGATGGCTGCTACCGCTGCTGAAATTGTTGCTACGTCCATTCTATCACTCTCCAAACCTAGAATTCTGCAAGAAGTGAATATTAAAGGCTGACTCTATGACTTGTGGAGAAGCTTTGACTTACCGTTTAGACTGAACACGAAACCCTTCCAGCCTAGCGCGCGTATGTTCCTAGTTAGCATGGTTCTTTTAAGAAGAGTTTAACCAATTGATCGATTGACCAATAAGCATTTAGTGTGATTCTCATCATACTTGAAAAAAGGGTTGGTTAAAATGGAAGAAGAGAGAATCTCTTACCATGAGTCTGTCCGCAACGTTTACAAGAAGATCAAAAGAGACGGCATGAACAACATCTGGGACCGGTATGAGGCCCAAGGTTTTGGGAATAACCCTGACCAGAGATGCCCTTTCTGTATGGCTGGAGTTAGATGTGATCTATGTTCCAATGGCCCATGCCGAGCAGACGCATCGAAGGACAAGCGTGGGGTATGCGGTATCACTGCCGATGGTATGGCTATGCGAATGATGCTTCTTAGAAATATCATGGGGGCGTCCACTTACCATTACCACACGGATCAGACGATCAAGACCCTCAGAGCCACTGCAAAGGGACGGACACCGTTTTCGATACAAGAACCTGACAAGTTGAAAGACTTCGCTAAGCGACTGGGAATAGACACGAGAGGATCGGAAAATGAAATCGCTATTCGCCTGTGCGATTTTGTGGAATCGGATTTCAACAGGAAGCATTATGAACCAAGCCAGATCGTTGAAGCTTTGGCTCCGCAGGAACGCAAAGATGTGTGGAAAAAACTGGACATTTTTCCGGGTGGAGTCTACGGTGAGATGATGATGGCTACAAGCTCATGTCTTACAAATGTCGACGGTTACTATTTGAGTTTAGCTCTAAAGGCTATGCGTCTTAGTTTAGCCATGGCCTATCAGAGTCAGATGATCAACGAATATTGTCAAGATATGCTCTATGGGATCCCAAGACCACACACGATGCGTGTAGATCTGGGCGTATTGAATCCAGACTACGTCAATGTGCTTCCAAATGGTCATGAACCGTTTCTAGGGTTCGCTATGGTTCAATTGGCTCGCACACCTGAATGGCAAGCGAAAGCGAAGGCTGTGGGAGCCAAAGGATTGCGGGTCATTGCAAACATCGAAACAGGCCAAGAAATGATTCAAAGATGGGAGATGGATGACGCGTTTTACGGGTTTACTGGGAACTGGATTATGCAGGAAGCAGTCCTAGCTAGCGGATGTGTAGACCTCTTCGCAGCTGATATGAATTGTTCTATGCCTATTGACCCGATATACGCTGAGAA
Organism: uncultured Candidatus Bathyarchaeia archaeon; assembly: GCA_964347855.1. Classification (GTDB taxonomy): domain Archaea; phylum Thermoproteota; class Bathyarchaeia; order Bathyarchaeales; family Bathyarchaeaceae; genus CAYGAE01. The sequence continues at coordinate 2,710 of CAYGAE010000119.1, read as the reverse complement.
GTACAAGTTTAAGCTTGTGCCAGTGAGTGAACTGGTGGCATTTGAAGGAGTTACAGACCGAATTAACTATGATCCTGAAAAGGCTGAGGGGCAAGCTGCACAGCTCTTGCAGATGGCCATCGACAACTTCAAAGAGCGCAGAGCTTCTGTGGAATCAGCTACCCAATTACCCCTAAGAGAAGCATTGGTTGGCTTCTCCACCGAGAGCATCCTTGAAGCCCTTGGCGGCTCTCTGAACCCACTATTGGAAGCCATAAAAGAGGGGACCGTGCGAGGAGTTGTGGGGCTCGTATCTTGCACAAGCTTACGAGATTGTGGTCAGGATGTGCATAGCATACGTGTGGCAAAAGAACTGATCAAACGCGATATATTGGTTCTTTCATTGGGATGCGGTAACGGAGCAATGCAGGTTGCAGGTCTTTGCAGCCTGGAAGCAGCAAAAATTGCGGGTTCTGGCCTAAAAAATCTTTGTAGCAAATTGGGCATTCCTCCTGTTCTCAGCTATGGTACTTGTACTGACACAGGACGTCTTGCTGACTTGTTGACCGCAATCTCAAATGCGCTAGGAGTAGCAATTCCAGACCTGCCTGTCGCTGCTGTAGCCCCTGAGTATATGGAACAAAAGGCCACCATTGATGCGGTATTCGCCCTGGCTTTAGGACTTTACACCTATGTCAACCCGGTACCCACAGTCACCGGAGCACCAAGTTTAGTCAAACTCTTGACACAGGACTGCGAACAGGTAACCGGTGGCTTACTCAATGTTGAAAAGGACCCAATCAAAGCTGTGGATGCAATCCTAACTCATATAGAGGAGAAACGGAAAGAAATAGGCATTTGAGCCAATATCCGGTCGGACCTTGCATGCGCGCACGAAGTAGCGCCACCTTCATTCTGCTATTCGATTCTGCTCAGTCTTCTCTTTCCAAGATAGAGACACACGCTTCCCACAAGCCAACTCAAGAGAGTCTGCATTAAGTAAACGTATAACATGCCGCCCATCGTCTCTGACCATACACCTGCTCTCATCACGGAGAGCAGCGAAACCGCAAATAGCCCTATTGACGTGAAAACGGCAATCATGACATTCACCGCCAGCTTCATCGATTTTGGCGAGAAGGCTGGATTCAGGAGGAAGAGACCGAGAATAAAAACGGTATACGCCGCAACGAACAACATCATGAATCCGGTGTTAATCAACAACGAGACTAGAGTGGTCTGGGGGCTCAGGATTGTTATGACAGCTGTCATCGCTCCGGCTATCGGGACAGCCAGCAGCCAGCCTTTCAACAAGAGGGCTTTGATGAACTTTCCCTCGCCAGCGGGGGTCTTTCGAATCATGAACAGGCTCTCCTTCCCTCGGACGGTAACTTCCCCGTTTATCATGACTACAAGGACGGGAAACAAGAATTGCGCCATCATGTATACGTACATAGGACCCATGGGCTCCGATGTGGGCACAGCAAATATGGCTAGGAGAAAGAGCAGCCCCGTAATGTAGATGATGTTCGAAAGGTTCTCAAGCCTTCGACTATAGTCTTTAAAAACAGATACCGAGAGAGTGCCGAATGCCCCACCGCCCCCAAGAGATTTAACAGTCTTATAGAATGCACCGTCCGGCTTAGCCCTCGAAGCAACAAACGAAGTGGGTTCCAAGTTATAGGCGCGAGTAGCCACTCTAGTGCCAAGCCAGAGAATCGCCAAGAAGAAGACAATGAGACCTCCGAATCGAGTGAGTGTTTCAAAGCCAACCGCCCCAATATTGCCTGGATTGGCTGCAAAGCCCACCACAACCTCCCCGCCCCAAGAGCTGGGCAACAAACTCAGAATAGCTTTCACCCATCCCCCGGTTCCCGGATTCTCCAATGCGCCCGCCAAGCCACCGAACTGAATTGCATAGACCAACGCAACAAGGGGCAGAGCAACTATCATTGCAAGGGCTCGTCCAATATCCTTTCCACGAGCAGTTTTCCCGAGCGTAGTTCTCAAGACAGCAGCAATCACAGAGCCAATCCAGAAGCCGGAAAGAAAGATGACAATAAAGATCACTACGATTATCGCCATCTGGATCACATCTAATCCAAGAGGGGCCAGAAGCGCTACTAAACCGCCGGTGATTATCGTGACGAAGATGGCGTAGAATGGCATCTGACCCAGAAACTCGCCCAGTAGAACATCGCTCGGTTTTACCGGGGCAGCGAGGAAGATTTCCAGTTGTCCGGTCTGTTCTTCCCGCAGGGTGCTTGTTACTGGGATGATCATGAAGTAAATGAAGATCATGAAAAGCATAATCTGCATCAGGGGGATGGCTGCTTGTGAGAGAACTAAGGCGAGAAAGTCGTCAATGAAGATGCTGACGAAGTTCGGGGCTATAATTGCTACGTAAAGCCCCAGCAGCCCGATCATCACATAGGGAAAGTAGGGTCTAATCTTTCGTAGTCTGCTTATTCGGATACGATATTCGTTTCGTGCGATTACAAGCCACTTAGGAGTTGGCATTCTAGGCCAACACACTTTGCGACAAGCCTATTATTGTTCTTTGTGGGAAAACCTGCGATTGATTCTGGTTTCGTTACTTTTAGGCTTCTCTCAACGGCTAGTCTACAATAAGTACTCTGCATCGCGTGCGGAACAGAGGACTAGCTCTGCAAGATTAACAACCTTGTATTATTCTACCTTTCTTTCGAAGATGAGTTCAAAGTAATCTGGA
>CAYGAE010000118.1:0-5031 GCA_964347855.1 uncultured Candidatus Bathyarchaeia archaeon | reverse complement strand
CAATAGCCGCCATATACGGCTCCTAGGTCTATAACTACCAGATCATTTTCTTCTATTCTTTTTTCGCTCGCAAAGGGGTGGACCAACAACGTTCGTTTGCCAGATGCAACGAGGGTTGGATGTTTCAATGCCCAGGACCCTCTTTTCTTCATCTGGTACTCTCCCTCGGCGGCGATCTCGAGTTCCTTTGCTCCAACTCTTATTGCCCTAACCGCCGCGTCCATTCCGTGACCTGAAATTTCAGCGGCCTTCCGAAGAAGCTTGATTTCCTCATCTGACTTGATATGGCGCAGCGTGCTCAACACGTCTGACGCATCAACGAAGTTTGTGTTTGGAAAAGTGTTTTGCAGTACTTTGAATTCGGTGAAATCGAGGTCATCGACGCCAATTGTGACTCCTCGAGTAATAAACTCTTTCAAAACCTCTGCTACCTTGCGCTGACTTGCGTCGTCAGTGCCTTTGGCTACTACAATATCCTGAATTTTGGATTGTTTTCTCGCTACTTCGATATCTAGCCAGAGTACAATCATTATTGGTTTCCCATCAATTGGGAGGACGATCGTTCCGCAAGAATGTAGGGTGGGATCGGTAACTCCACTCAGGTACTGGAGGTTGTCAGCACTTGATAGGACCAGAACGTCGATGCCATTCTTCTTCATCAGTTTTGTGGCATTTCGTAGTCTTTCTTTCCAAATGTTCATTTTGAAACCAGAATATATCAAGCCAACTTAAAACTTGCGTTGAACTCGTGCTGTGCTGGTGATATCTCCCGCAAACTCCCTCTTTTTCTGTTTCCGGAGACTCACCACTCCTGCGCGTGCGGAAAGACCTTGACTATCGTACATGAACACCACTACTTAATTATGGAGCAAAGTTCTGAGTTAAGGGAAGAGGAAGATTTGGTGACTCGAGAGGGAGATAAGGGAGAGGAATCAGAACCAGGTAGAATCGAATTTAATTTTCCAATGCTAGCCGTTAGGACAAAGATTTTTTCTGGGGTTTTCGAAAGGCTTGGTGCCCTTCGTATCTCGGGCTATGTTTCTTGGGTAGCTCTCGTCGTTGTGCCTGTTGTTGCTGGTCCTGGGCTCTATTTGATTTTCAACAGCCTCTTTGCCTTGCTTTGGACGCCAGCGGCTAGAGAAATTGGACGTGAGCTTGGCCCTGAGGCTTACTTGCCTCTTCCCGGGGTCAATCCCTACCTACCTCTACTCTACGGTTGGTTAGCCTTGGTCGTCGCAATAGTGGTCCATGAGGGAATGCATGGGGTGATCGCGAGAAATCTTGGATTCAGAGTTAAGTCGAGTGGACTTCTGTTCTTCTTGGCTATCCCGGTAGGGGCCTTTGTGGATGTAGATGAGGAGCAGATTAGAGGAGCCAAACCTAGAAATTCTTCGAGGGTTCTGGCTGCTGGGGTTGGTGGCAACATCGCGGTAGCAGGAGTCTGCCTGCTTTGCGTTCTTGTTATCGCCAGCGGGCTAACTCCGATTATCGACGGAGTATATGTCCTCGGTGTTATGGATGGAATGCCTGCTGAGGAGGCAGGCTTGTTGGCTGGTGACGTGTTTGTTCGAATCAACAATATTGATGTAGTCAATTACGAGGAATTGGCAGCTCTACTGGAGGATAAGAGCCCCGGTGACATATTGGAGGTGACTGTGGCTCGAGGAAATATGTGGGAAAGGCGTTTTTCTACGTCCGTGGAATTGACTGAGTATGAGGGTCGTGCTGTGATGGGAGTAACGCTAGGTGAAATACTGAGTGAAAGCCGATTAGCATTTTATCAATCGCTCAATCCTGCTACGCTTTCAAAATATCTGATTCCCCCAACAATAGCTCCGGGTCTAGTGCCTTTTTCAGACGCCTTGTCTCCTTTCTATATGCATACGGCAGGGGAGCATTGGGTTACCCTAGCGAACATCTTCTTTTGGTTGTGGTTCGTCAACGCTAACGTCGCAATATTCAATGCTTTACCAATCTATCCTCTAGATGGAGGACGACTTTTCAAGACAGCCCTACAGAAATTGCTAGGCAGAAAGAGAGACGACAAAATAATCTCTCGGTTAACCTACGCGGTAACCATCACTCTGATCAGCGTTCTATTGTTAACCATGGCACTTCCCTTTATCCCATGAATGTACGCATCTAGAAGAGATGGGCACTTCGCGCGCGCTGATGGGTCCGTTCTCAATTGCGCAGTTTATTTAGTGCCTTGTCAACGTCTTGTAGTCCGAGTCTTCTTAGGGCTTCTGATTTGGGTATGCCGTTTTCGTCCCAACCGGCTTCTTTGTAGTATTCCCTTTTGGCCTTTTCCACCTTGGCTTTTTGAGTGGTTTTTCCCTTGTGTGGGCCTGAAGAGAGGGGCTCGTAGAATCTATCGGGGTTGTCATCGTGGGTTTTTGGGTCCCACTTCAAATCTGGCCCGGCCAATAAGAGCATTGCTCTTTGGAGTTGTAGTATTCTCAGCGCTTTCGGGTTACACCATTCTTCAGGCGTCAATTCTAAGCCTGTGACTGCAGTGTAGAAGTCAAATCTTGTCCTGCGCTTCAAGCCGAAGGTGTTGAACATGCAACAGACTGCTGAATCAATGAAAATTGCGAATAGCTCGCTTCCAGACCCATCTAGTGGCAGGGCTGCTGTAGATGTGTGGTCGCCGCCTTGAACTGAACATGCGTAGGAGATGATGTGGGCAAAGTCTTTGCCGCTTCGAAGTCCGTGAGCACCGATGCCTATTCCTTTCGACTGAAGCGCATACCGTAACAAATCCAGTTTCTTTGTTCTCCCGATTTTCACAGCCGCACGATATGTTCCCTCTGCTAACAAATCGCCGATGCCTTCTCTTAGTGCAATCTTTCTGACCAAAGCTGCGAAGGCTTCAGCATCGCCCCATTTAAGCACTATGCCATCCAAATCCTTCTCGGTCAATATCCCTCTCTGGAAAAGTTCAGCGGCAAAACCAAGTACATTTCCTGTTTGAATACCGCATAAACCTAAATCGTCAATAAGTGACGCAAGAAACACGGTTTCTTCAGGAGTGAAAATTCCCAGGTTCGGACCTAAATATGCTTGCAGTTCATAATCTGGATTGTCGGTTATGGCGCCTTTGAATTTTCCAGTTTTCACCATTGCTATTTTTAGACAACAGGTTGGACAGCCAAAATCGCCCCAAAGCTGTTTTATCCAGACTCGGTTCTCGAACTGGGCAACACCAAAGCTCTTCTCTTCATGCCACTCCTCTTGCCAGTTGCGGACGGGCTCTGAGCTCAATTTCGCTCCGACTTCGTAGCCTGCTGCACCCGTTCCCCAACGTCGCCACAATTCATACTCATAAAAAGTGTCACATACTACCTTGATTAATCGCTTCACTTTTCTTATGTCAGCCACTTCGGGCAATGGTCCAGTTCCCTTAGCAACAACTGCCTTTAGCCTTTTCGCTCCCATAACAGCACCGTAACCGCCATAACCCGCCCCGTGAGTCCACTTCGCCGCCACCATCGCGGCGCGACCTTTTGTTTCTCCAGCGGGACCAATATACAGCATTGCGGGTTCTTTGAATTCGCCGTACGATGGGAATCGCTTCTTCAAGAGTTCTCTGCATTCTCTCGTGAGAAGCCTAACAGTTTGCTTTGCATCTTTGCCCCAAACGTGGCTAGCGTCTCGGATCTCAACCTCGGAATCCTTGACAAACAAATAAGATGGGGTTTTCGCCTCACCAGTTACTATTATGCCGTCATAACCTGCGCATCTTAGCTCAACCCCAAATTCTCCGCCAACGGTTGATCCAACCAACCCGTTGCTTTGAGGAGATTTCCCGGAAACGCAGATTCTCCCGCCGGGAAAAAACCCGGTCAATGGCCCTGTAAAAAAGGTAAGTATATTTCTTGGCCCGAGCGGGTCTATGGCCTCCCATTCAGCACCCAATCTATCCCAGAGAACCTTTGCTGCAAGACCTCTGCCACCAACATAGTCTTCAAGGACGTCATCGTCAAACGTTATCTCTCTGATGTCTCCTCTCGAAAGATCAACTTCGAGGAACTTTCCAGCATACCCTAAGATCAAAGGAATTCCTCCGCTTGTTCACCATACATTTTGATGGCTAAGTCTCGTGTCGTTTCTTCTGGTCTACGTGCATAGAGTTCGTAGGCTCGGTTTGTTCTGGAGACGATTTTCAACACGTTCCATCCGCCTTCTCGGCAGACTTTAACGCATTGAGGATTGCCTCGACACAGGTCGCAGATCAGAATGTATTTTTCCGACGGGTGCACGTGAGGTATTCTGCCGGGGCAGGCATCTATGCACAAACCGCACGCAGTGCATTTGCTCGGTTTCACCAGAACCGCGCCGGTTCTTTTGCTTGTTGACAAGGCTTTGGTTGGACACGCTTGTACGCATGGATAGTCTTCGCACTGAACACAAAAATGTGGAAACTCGACTCCAGGAACAAGCATGAAAACTCTTATTCTTGAAGCCTCAGGCCATATACGCTTTTCATGAGAAAGGGAGCATGCAATCTCACATTTTCTGCAGCCGCTGCATCGTGATAGTTCTCTTGCTATCCATATTGGCTCCTTTTTCGTGGTCAAGCTCTTGATCCTCTAGAAGGTTGAGGAGTCTCTGTAGGGTTTCCTATGATTTAAACACGGTGATTGCATGCCCGCATCTTGAGGGGCAATGTGTGGAGCGTTAGCTGGCTGTCCAGTATAGGCGGACGCCCGCGGAAAAATCTTGATCCCGCTCTCCAAGGCCTGGGCGACGGTCTCTTCGTTCCATCCGCCAAACGTCTCCGCAGCGAACCTGAGATATCCGATGCTGTGCGGATCCTTTCCCAGGAGAGTGGTGACGAAGGCGTCTAGCTCAAGGGGGTCATTGGAGACTGAGAGAAAGCCGGGATTCTCAAGCGTGTCCCATTTCAGCGTCTCAGGGTCTCTCAGCGACGCGGTTAACACCGCCTCGACCACCCCGTTAATGTCGAACAGAGCGTCATAGACCTTGTAGATGTCCACGATGCTCTGGTTGAGCTTACTATGTTTCTCG
>CAYGAE010000117.1:0-5100 GCA_964347855.1 uncultured Candidatus Bathyarchaeia archaeon | reverse complement strand
AACTGGAGGCGCAGGGTTCATAGGGAGTAATCTCGTACACCACCTGCTTGACAACGGCTACAAAGTGACTGTTCTAGACAACTTCAGCACGGGTTCGCGTGACAACCTGCCCAAAACCGACACGCTAGAACTTGCCACGGGGGACGTTAGAGATTATGAACAGGTTTCAACGGTGGTCCAAGGTCATCAGAAAATAATAAATCTCGCCGCGCAGGCCTTCATACCCTACAGTTATGAACAGCCTTTACAAGTTGCTGACATCAACGCCATAGGAAGCCTCAATGTTTTCAAAGCGTGCTTGGATCACCGGATCAAGCGCCTTGTCCACGTCAGCAGTAGTGAGGTCTACGGGTCAGCCAGATACACGCCGATGGACGAAGAGCACCCGCTATGCCCCCTAAATACTTACGCGGTGGCCAAGGCAGCCGCCGATATGTGGGCTCAGACCTTCCATTGGGAACATCAACTGCCAGTCGTAATATTGAGACCCTTTAACACGTTTGGTCCTCGCGAAAACCTTCCCTACTTCATACCGGAAATGATCAGACAATGTCTAAAAGAACCATTGATCCACGTCGGAAACCTCGATGCAAGCCGAGACTTCACTTATGTGGACGACACCGTGAAGGCGATGCTAGCTGCCCTGGAAACACCGGACATTGAAGGCGAGATAGTTAACCTCGGGTCAAGCAACACGCGCACGATGAGAGAGATCCTCGAGGTAATACAGAAAGAGACAGGTGCCGATGCAAAAGACGTCGTGATTGACAAGACGAGATTGCGCCCCAAAGACGTCAAAATCCTAGTCACGGAGAATAGCAAAGCAAGAAAAATCCTAGGATGGAAGCCTACAACAACCTTCGAAGAGGGAATAAGGCGTACAATAGACTGGTACGTAGATAACGGCGAAATGTGGGGATACGAAAAAAGTGGATGGTCCTGGAGATATTAAGTGAGAAGGCGTATTAGTTGACCCACTTGGGGCCGCTCACAAGTTTCCTGTTAGGTTGCTGACTCTTTGTAGAGTCTCTTCGTTGTGGTTGCGGAATTCGCTAGATCAGCTACTTGCATCTGTACGTGTTTCCAGAAGCTGCGTTCAAGGGCGTCTAACGTTTCCCGTCGTTGGGCTCCTCTTCGGATAAGGTAGCCTCCTCCCAACATTGAGGTGAGCTGTCCGAGGATCATTGAGGGGGAAAACCCACTTCGGCCGCCAGCGAAAAATTCTACGGTGAAATCGTTTGGTTGACCAATCACCTGCACTTCGATTTCGAGATTCAAATTCGGGATTTTGCTAACTGCCTCAATTACATAGCCATTTTGTGACTCTTCAAGCGCGGTGTGAAAATCTGGTTCACTAAAGAAGGGTCTTATGCGTTCAGCGAGCAGATTTAGATTCACGTCTTTTTTGAGCCACTGATTTATCATCTTTCGCCCAAACTCAAGTTAATAAAAGGCAATCAACCGATATAACCTTTATATATTCTCTTTCTTTCCGCTTGTTTCAGATGAAACTTTAAAGAAGGAGCCGATCGCAAATTCCGTTCAGCTAGGAAATTTACCTTGCAGCTGCTCGTATCTTCTCGAAACAATGAAGTACAACTGGTTTCTCAACGCATCTCCCGCAGGTTTGAGGGCTTGGAGACTCCTGATCGCGTCCGCCAGTCTCTTATCTTCCAGGACTTCTGCGACCCATTTTTCAAAGTCGCGTCGGTAGAAATGGAATTCCAACGATTTGACGTTAATTTGCTTAATCTTGTCTTCGAATTCTTCTAACGAAGAGGCATGGTCGCCGGTGTAGTTCCCTATGGATGTGAAGAAATAGAACTCTTTTTCTCTTGGCAGTCTTCTAAGAGGTCGGGGAACTGAGAAAGACATCAGTAAGTTATCCCCTCCATTTCTGAAGTCTTATAGAGTTCGTGTATAAGTAACCTTCGATTCTTATTAGTTTTCACGTCTTTCATTCCTTTCTGAACGAACGTATTCCTTCTTTGTATTTCCGTGTGATGATCGACGTTCGGATTCTTAAAACTCCGGGAAGTGGCGCAACCTTTTGGGCGATGAAGGAATGAAGCGTCTCCTGATCCTCAGCAACCACCTTTGCGATTATTGATAATTCCTCAGAAAGGGAGGTTGCCACCTCCAAGACTTCGTCGGATTCGGACAACTTCTGTGCCACGTGTTCGCTTTCCTTGGGATCCGTGAAGATGGTCATGATGGCGGTGATCTGTTTTACTCCAATTTTCTCTAGATCAACTATGGTGGTGTATTGTTTGATGAACCCTTGTTGCTCCATCCTTTTTGTGCGGTCATAAACGGTGGAGTGTGCTACCCCGAGATGGTTACCAATCTCCTTGTAGGTTTGCCGGGCATTTTCTTGAAGGGCTTCTAGAATGCCTCTATCCAAGTTGTCCAAGGCAGCGCTCTGCTTTTTCGCTTTCATCTTCTTAGACCCAAGAGCGAAACTAGGTAATCCTCCAGGGAATTTATTGTTTGCTGTCGGAAAACTGTAGAAGAAACATCGAAAACCCGTAAGATTTCCATGTTTCCACCTTGGAATTTTAACAATTTTAAAGGACATTTCGCCACGTCCAACGTGCGAATTTACGGAGATTTGTAACAAAAATCACTGTTATGCCTACAGTTTTTCCAAAAAATGCGCTAAATTATGGACCTTTTGCGAAAATCTTGTAAATTAATCTTAAATTGTTCGAACTGGAACTTAGTTCTATAGTTGATTTGAGGCACTTAAATGATGGCGGATATCCCGAAGATCTGGGAAATTCTTGGACGGTTCAAGCGTCGGTGCGAAACGAAAGGATGGAAGACCTCTCAGTCCGAAGACTGGATCAAAGAAGGTAACAAGTATCACAACTTTTTGTGGACCCCGACTGTGCATCTGTCGACTTTCGAGAGAATCGCTGCCAATCGTCGATGTGCTATTAACGAAGGAATTTCCTATCGGGTGGTGAACGTTTCCTATACCGCTTGGTTGTTTCCGCAATCCCCTCCTGAAGCCCTAATCCGAGTAGTCACGGAGGATCCGGAACTCTTGCGGCGAAACGCGATTTATGATCTGAGCGCGATGTACGCGGGCAAGCCCACATGCTTGAAGTTGAATGAGACTGATAGTACCGTGTTTCGCGAGTTTGAGGGGTTCTTGAAAGAGAAACTGGGAGTAAAGGTCAAACTAGCACGAGAACCTTGTCTGGAAGTATAAGACCGCATGAGAGGCGGGGCTTTGCAGGCAGAGAGTTACCCCTGACTCCAACCGTTCTGCCTCAGTCAACGATTTATGTACGGTCTAGTCACTGAGAAGGTGTCTTGCGGTGTTAGGACGGATATCCCAGCGTATTTGCCGATTATGTCGACGCGGAGGATCTTTTCGGGATTTTCGAGGTCAACCCTTTCATGTACTAGTTCCGCGAGGGCGGTTATGATCTCAGCGCTATGATATTGCGTGTATCGGCGTTTTTCAACGGTCATGCGCCACCTTTCCCCTGAGCGGATTCTGTTTCTCAGTCTTTTGACGCCTTCTTTCATTGATTCCATGTCCGATGGTGTCCATAAATCTACAGGCACCCACTTCAGCGTGTATTGGAAGATGAGGGGGTCTTCATCAAACAGTTTCCTAAGCCTGTTGACGACTTCTCGTGCATCCAGGTGGCTTCTTACACCGATTATTCCTCGAGCGACGGTGCGCGTGACGACCGGGTTCGCGTCGCCCAACATCGTAAAAATCTCGATGACTTCCTCTTTCGCTCGTCTGTAGTTGCTCCAAGAACAAGAGACGAGGACGTTATAGTCGTAGATCCCTCGTCGCATGCAACTCCCAAGTCTCAGAAGACCGGTTTCGTACTTAAGTTTAGCACCAATCTTTCAACGACTTCCAAGTGCCCGCAGATTTGAAATGCCAAGGGAGAAATCATCCAAATCTAGGCATTTGGCTGAGATATCAAGCAAGATAGCAAAGACTAAACGTACTAGACAACTTGTCTTCTGCATTTGGGCCATTCAAGTTTTTTCGTGTTGGTGTTGCAAGGTAGGCAGATAGGAGTTTGCAGTCTGGATGAAAATGCAGCACCTAATACTATGGATATTCTTTCTTGTCACCCCAGTTGGCGCTGATGATGGCGCCGTCGGCGAAGTCGATGTCGCCGTCTGCGTTCAAGTCGGCGTCTGCGTCGTAGGCTGCATCCTCTGGGTATGTAAGAAAGGCCTGTCCCCACCGGTACTTGTCTTCCGTCCAGACCCAGCCATCTCGGTTTAGGTCGCCACACTTCTGGAATAGGTCTACTAGTAGATCCCCTATCTCTTTTGTTGTCATGAAGTAGTTACCATTACGGGATTCTTCCGCAGTCTTGGTAGCAGGGTCGTAATGGTCGAAGATGAAGGGGCCGGTTCCATATAGCTGCGTTACTGCACCTACCGGTTGACCAGTTGCAGGATCTCTATCACCGAACCTATCCCCAGCACCAAATGGTTTAGTTCTGTTGGTGGAAGGATCGTAGCCCACGATCTCATTTAGGCCCCTTCCATCCAGCCAGCTCCAGACCGGTGGCGGCAGCAACGTGGCGGTGCTGGCGAAGTCAGCTAGGAGCCACTGGCTTGCGGCATCGGAGTAGATCGTGAAGGCTGTTTCGTTGATGACCTGAACGTCGACGATGTGCTCCCACGCAGACGCGTATCTGGGTACCTGGTTGTTTCTGAGGAACTCTAAGCTAAACTCCGCGTCAGATGGTAGGTAGAGGTTACCACATTGCCAGTGCACATCGGTTCTGAGATTGAAGGTGAATTTCGCGCCATCAATCAGGTCAACGGTCCCCCCGGCGGGGACGCCGAGATACCTATTCTCACTGTCAAGAGTCACCGTTTCAGTTATTGGGCCCTCAACGCTCCAGCCTGTGGCAATCCACGGTACATCTTCATGTGTGTATGGATTTATCGCTAATAAGCTGTCTAAAGTTGGTGCAATGACGCAACGATCATATAGCGTAAGCGCAGAACATGGGTTACGCCACAAAGGTTCCTCGCCTAAGGCCCAGACTACCACGCTCTTGCCCTCTTCGATCCTCGCATTCGGATGAGCCGGCGTCCAATGCA
>CAYGAE010000116.1:0-5100 GCA_964347855.1 uncultured Candidatus Bathyarchaeia archaeon | reverse complement strand
TGTTAGGTTTTGAGCAAACTCCAACAGCACCTTGTATGGATTGTTCGCCTTTACAACGCCACTTGCAACCAGAACGCCTTCAGTGCCCAATCTTAGGGCGGCAGCCACGTCTTTGCCTTTGGTTATTCCCGCGCCACAAAGAGTGATTACGTTCGGGTTTACCTGCTTGACGAGTTCAACTGCCCCTGTAACAACTTCTGGTTTTGCCTTTGAAACTGGAATCCCGGTTCCGATGAGATCGGGCGGCTCCACGGCGATCATCTCTGGTTTTAAGGTAGCGGCAGCCATGCTTACGGCAGTGTTGTTGGTGCAGACTACTGAGACCAGATGGGATTCTTTTGCCCTTTTGATTATTACGTCGATGTCTGCGAGTCTGAGTCTTCTCTCTGAATGATTTATCAGCGTTCCTACCGCTCCAGCCTCTTTTATGGACTCAGCGAGGACATGACCGGTGAAGCTGCCTGGTTCTATTGGATCGACGTGTTGGGCGAAGACTGGAATGGATACCTGGTGTGCGATGGTGGCGATATCTGTGAATTGCGGGGCCACACCTATGCAGGTCTCAGTCTCTAAGCTTACCTTTTCTACTATCCTGGTGAGTCTGATAGCCTTCTTTCCGGTGGCTTCTCGATAGGTTTTGAAGTTGATGAGAATGATGGGAGTTCGGACCTTTGTCAAGGTGGTTTCTCCTTTTATTTGATAGAATCCAATGTATTAATTAATGATTTTTGGTGCTTTTGTATGAGCACACCTAGTCTAGGTTTAGGCTTCAGATGTGGTCCAAATATGCTGTAAGTGCTTGTCGCGGGATTTTGTGTTTATGTGTGAGACTATCTATACAGAGAAGCCCCCCGACCAAGATGAACAGTGCGAGTTACAACACCACATCTCTTACAAAAGACATTTAACGAAACGGGTGACTGTGGATAGTCCAAAGACGGAAGACAAAGCTTTGTTGGCAGACCTCCTTCTCAACAATGCCAAAATCTACACTCCTAGAGGAATCGCTAAGGCAGGCTTGGCCATTGAAGGAGGTTACATATTCAAAGTCGCCAAAGAAGCAAACCTTCCAAAGGCTTCGGCAAAACTCAACCTTGAAGGAAACCTCGTTCTTCCAGGCTTAATAGATTCCCATGTCCATCTACGAGATCAGCAGCTAGCTTACAAAGAAGACTTCTTCACCGGAACTGCCGCTGCTGCTGCAGGGGGCATAACCTTAGCTCTCGATATGCCAAATAACCGGCCTGTGACGATGAGCTTGGAATCTCTGAGAGCGCGCAGGAGACTAGCTGAAAAACGGGCAGTCGTCAATGTTGCCTTCTATTCGGCGTTTCCAGAGAAAGTCCAGGAAATTCGAGAGACGATTGAAGAGGGAGCTGTAGGGCTGAAGTTATACATGTCGCAGAGGATAGGAGGATTAGATGTTTACGACGATGCAATGGCGCTTCATTGGTTCAATGAAACTGGAAAGCTGAACGTTCCCATTGCTGTCCATGCAGAGGACGCGAAAATGCTTGAAGATGCTAGAAGAAAAATGAAAGATGCTGAACAGAGAGACGTGGACGCCTTCCTGAGAGTGCATTCAACTGAGGCCGAGACTAAGGCAATCAGACGTGTTCTTCGGATTATCAAAAAAGCCGGTGTTCGAGTTCACTTTTGCCACGTTAGTTCAGCCGCTGGACTAGGAGCTATCCTTGATGCAAAAAGCGCCGGTCTGCAGGTCACCTGCGAGGTTACGCCCCATCACCTTCTGTTAACGTCTGCAGACCTACAACGATATGGAACCCTGGCGCTCACTGCTCCTCCATTGAGAACTGAAGAACACGTGAAGGCTCTTTGGAATGCTCTTCAACAAGGTTCAATTGACTCCATGGCTTCAGATCACGCGCCACACAGGTTCGGTGAGAAATATGCTGAGTCAGTCTGGGACGTGAAGCCGGGCATACCTGGACTCGAAACGATGCTTCCCTTGTTATTGACTCAAGTAAATCAAGGGCGTATGACGGTCCCTGATCTAGTTAGACTAACTTCGAAAGGGCCTGCGGAGATCTTTAATCTGAAGAACAGAGGAAGTACAGAAGAAGGGTATCATGCTGACCTCGTAGTAGTCGATATAGACCGGGAATATAAGATTGATGCATCGAAGTTCCATTCAAAAGCAAAGTATTCCCCTTTTGGTGGATGGAAGGTTAAGGGGAAACCTGTTAAAACCCTTGTAAGCGGAAGATTGGTTATGGACGAAGGTGAAATCGTTGCAAAACCAGGAACTGGCCAAATCGTTCGGTGGAAAGGTTGAGGTTCATAACTGATGGCATGTTAGGGAAGCTTACCCGATGGCTTCGCATGCTAGGACAGGACGTCAAATACGTGAAATCTCTTGCAGACGAGGAACTGATCCAAATCTCACAGAGTGAAGAGAGAGCTATACTTACTCGTGACCTAAAGCTCTATCAACAAGCCATGACACGGGGATCGACCGCTTTTCTAGTCGAGGGATCGACAGAAGCTGAAAAACTCGCGAATCTGGCGAAACGGTTTCACATGAGTCTGAAATTCGATGTCACAGTCTCGCGCTGCCCCAAATGCAATTCCAGAATCAAGTCTGTCCCCAAAGAAGCGGTACTGAGTAAGATTCCTGAGGCAACTCGGTCTTACCATGACGAGTTTTGGGAGTGTTCTGGTTGTGGCCAAGTCTACTGGCGGGGGGCACACTGGAAAAGAATCGAGAAGACCTTGAGAGAGGCCAGAGAAGCTCTGAAGAGGGGATGATAGTTATTGAGGAGGCTACGTTCTAGTTTTCTTTTCTTCAGTCTCCGAGAGGTACTTGTACCACAAGTATTGAAGAGATATGAATAGTTAGTAACCATGAAAGAATATGAACAATTCACAAGGCCGCGCGCGAAAGATTGAAATTTGTGATCAGCGTTACGGAAGAACTTGGGAATTTAAGAAGGCAAAAAGTGTGGGAAAAGAAACTCGTTGTTCAAAGTGTAATACCAAGATAAGAGATGAAGAGGTTTTTCTCCACGATGAAGGAAAATATTGTCCTGAATGCACCCTAGAACATGTGAAAGCAAAGCACACAAGCTTGTACAGAACACCAACCTAAAGCAAACCAGATGCTCGCGCGCGCTACGTGGAATCCCAAGTTCCCATTCTAAAAAGCCCTTTGTCTACTCCAAACAGGGATTTTGGGCTTTCTAAGTTGGTTTGTTCCCTGATGGATTTTATCATAACCGTTCCATAGGTTTGAACTCGAGTATTGTAGTTTGCTGATTGAAGCCAATTGATTTCGCGCTTGATTAACCCTGAGCATCTTATGATCAGAGCTCTGTTTGGAAATCTATTCTCCGCATCTGCAAGGAGTGAAGTGAATGAAGATCTGTCAGAGGCTAAGATTTCTTCACACATGCTGAATTGCGGGGAGGATTCCCAGTAGGCGTAACCTAAGACTTTCTCATTGCGTCTCACGATTCTCATATTCTTCATCGGTGATGGCTTGAGGAAGGGCCCATTAATTCGAGCATTCAAAAAATCTGCCTGTCGGTAGACAAATCCATAGCTATCTTTGGTTGCTTCTCTGAAAACTCTTGTTACATCCGATTTGTCCGTTTCTTGAAAGTTTCTGATCAAAAACTTCTTGTTGGACACGCTTGGCTTCCCGACGTGTTTCCAAGCTATTTCACGAACTGAAAGGTCCTTGTAGCCCAATTTCTGGTACATAGAGTGCGCGCCAAGGCTCTGCGAAGTTGTAAGAAAGCTATAGTCACGTTGATGCTCCTCAAAATACTTGTGGCATCTGGCCATCAAAGCCGTCATCACACCTCTTCTTTGATATCCCGGTCTGGTTGCGACTGCGTTGATTCCGCCGACCATAAGTTTGCCATTTACAGTTCTTGTTGGAATCTGCATTAAGAGGACGCCACCTATTACTGTGTCATCGTTGGCAACGGCGAATAATCCAAACTCAGGCACGTATCTATCGTCTTTTTTGCGTTTCATTCTGAGAAGTTCTGGAGTGACAGGCCAGTCTAATGAAAGATGATAGAGCGAAGAAAGTTGGGAAACATCATCAAGTTCGTCGAAGTAAACTATGCTAAATCTAACCAACAAAAATCCATCCAAATTCTGTTATGTCTACGCGCGCGCATGCGTTCTTCTGAAGTACCGTGTTAATCAAAGAAGATTAGGTCCCTACTTTGCAGTTAACGTTTTCTAAATTCGCGCACACGCAGGCGCATCCGCAATTTTGTCACAAGTGGGATTGCCGTTGCTTTTTTCGATGGATTATAACTGCTACCAGTGTCAATGTTGAAAATATTGGCAAGATAATCCATATCTGAAACTCAGGTATTGGCTGGGGGTTATCTGGAAATATAATGGTCGTTCCATCAGTTGAAGCCACTATTGTTCCTGAAATGTGGGTTCCATAAATTGTGACTTGTTTCGCAAGTAGCTTTTGTATTGTTTCTTCGTGGGGATGTCCATATTCGCCTCCCGCGCTAATGATTGCTTTTTCTGGTGAAACGTTGTCAAGAAAAGCTTGAGTTGTGGACGAGTGGCTCCCATGATGCCCAACCTTCAAAATGTCACTTTTAAGGTCTAAACCAGCGTCAACCATACTCTGCTCAGCAGCTGCTTCTGCGTCGCCCGTAAACAAAAAGCTCGTGTTGCCTACTTGAAGTTTGACTACCACACTATTGTCGTTTTTGCTGCTAAACTCTAGCGGTTGAACTGGGTTGAAAACGGTCAGGTTTACAGTATCGGTCAAAATGACAGTTTGTCCTCGTTGTGCCACAGTTATTGTATGACCTTCTGTCAAATTCATAAACCGTTTGTAGATGTTAGTGGTGTGTGTTTGGTTGTTGATCAGTATCTCGTCGATAGTCATAGTCGAATTTAGGACATCAGCAAGTCCGCCGATGTGGTCTTCATGTACGTGTGTTGCGACCATCAAGTGTATGTGTGTTATGCTTAGGCTATCTAGGTAATCTAGAACTATTGAAGATGCTGATGGCTCTCCACCATCTATCAATACGTCAATGTTTGATGTGTCAATGAAAATGGAGTCGCCTTGACCAACATCTATGAAGTGCACAG
>CAYGAE010000115.1:0-5139 GCA_964347855.1 uncultured Candidatus Bathyarchaeia archaeon | reverse complement strand
ACAGGGTTTGTCTGGGTTTCTGAACCGTATGATTCCTCAGGAGAGTCCGTAAAGGAAGATCTCGTAATCGAGGCCCTGTTGTCAGAATTCCCTGTAAATATTCCCCTCTTCTTTGTGATTGGCTATATCATTGCAGTAGGATTGGATAGATCAATCCGGAAAGTTCGGAGTCTGAGGCGGTGATTTTGTGAGTAAAGTTATCGAAGTCTATGTGAAGAATGAATACGTGCCGGTACAAACTGACTATTCTTCGTTTGCAACCGACCATGCCGCCTGCCGAGGAACGATCTATAAAGAAGAATCCTACCAGAAGTTCAAGACAAAGAAGGTAATAGCTCCCACCGACACGAAAGCCCTAGAAACCATCGAAAAAATAGCTAAACAGAACGACCTGATATTGAAGGTCTATAACATATCAACCTTCAAGGGGAGACTGAAGGCACTGAGCAGAGGAATCAAGCTCACGCCCACAATAGTTGTAGGAACCCACAAAATAACCGGAGTCCCCAAAAGAGAAGAACTGCTAGCCATGATCTGATAATTTAAACAATAATAAGAGAGCCATCGATGTTACGCACGCGCGTACTGTTGTAGTCGTTGGTGGTTGAGTAAAGAAAATGCGCACGCGTACCTTTTCTTCTTTTTACCAATTCCAGATGGTTACGAAAGCTAGGTTATGCGCGTGCGTGGGTAGTCTAGGTTTTCACGTCTCTTCTAGGAAAGGGTGGAAGACCAAGAACCCTTTGGTTGCAGGGTATTTTTCACCGACGACTTAGGTTGGTCTTTCAAGTTCATGTGGTAGAGATAATTGATCAATCTCACGGAGGGATTGTGGAATACTGGGGCCTTCAATGGTGTTACTGTCAATCCCGAATTTAGTCAACTCCAGCTTGGCTTTCGATACCATATTGCAGACCTTGTAGTAGAGAATCTGGAGTTTGTATTCTGCCCGTCTCTTTGTTAACTTATGTTTCAGAAGCAAGTGCATGATCTCGATATCCTGTTCCCGGCTCTTGATCAGTTCAACGATCTGCTTCTGGTCTTGGAACATACTTCTGCCTCAGAGAAATATTATCGTATATCTTGATATATGACTTGTTTCATCGCCGATATATATCCAAATCCGATATGTGCGAACCATCATCCTCAGATACGAACATTCACAAACCCTACGTGTACGTGCTCTGAATTTCCAAGCGCTACATCGACCAATACTGCGACGGTGTCATCCGCGCCACACGGAATGGGACGATTAGGTGATTCATTCAGGGGAAGGGTAAACGAATATTGATCAGCCAAAAGACGATGAGCGCGATCGCCAGGACCAACAGACTGACCAGTAGGGTGGTAGCTATCGGATTGAATACAACTGTCTGATCCAGTATACACTTGGCTTTCCTCCATCTAAGGTCATTCAGCAGTTTCTGTTCCGGCGGCGCCAGATGGTCTTCGGATTCCAGTAGGCTGATTCGTTGGTCGATCCCGGCTATAATAAGGGTTGGAAGTACCCACATGACGAAGGCCACAGTGAGAAGAATCAGACTGGAGCCAAAGATGTGCAGACGCAATCTCGTTCACTCCCAGTTCTATACGGTTTACCTAGAAGAGAAAAGCTTTGTTCGTTTGAGATATGAATCCAGAGTCAGTGTTGACTAAATAATGCGCGCGCGCCAGCCCCCACGAACGCCATGACGAGGGTTTACGGCCAAAAGAGCGTTGCTAGAAACGGAACATGTCGCTCTTAGGAAGATAATATTTATTAAGTGCGCGTGGGAGCTACTTTGGGAAATCGAGATGAAAAAACCACGTTCGCATTTTGAGATCTTCGCCGAGATCCTGCGTGAAGCGAAGAATGGAGTGAAGAAGACCCGGATCGTGAATTCGTGTGGACTTCCGTACGGATTGACGATGAAGTATCTTGCCTTGTTATTGAATACCGGTCTGCTCCGAATAGGCGATTCCTATCATACGACGGAGAAAGGCCTGCGCTTTCTCACGACCTACCAGACTCTGGACCTGCTTCTGAACACGAAGATTTAGGCCACGTCCAAATCCCCTGTGCGCACATTTTGTTTAGCTTGGGATCTAGCTCAAAGCATTATGTGGATACTGTTCTGAAGGGGACATTACTCTGTTGTGTGTTCTTGGCGGTGCGCTTGAAAGACTACGCAGGGCAATCTTTAAATTCAACGCTTCTCATCAGCCACTGCATTTCCACCACGAAGGACGTACTTCATAATGTTGAAATTTAGGGAGTTCATGAAAGGGGAAGATGAAGAGGTTTGGCTTAGGATAAGGAATGCGTCCTTCAAGGAGTATGATGACTTCAGACCGGCTACTATGGAGGACATGGAGAACTGGGAGAAGAGTCCAGGTTTCGATCCTGTCGGGATGTTTATTGCGGAGCTAGATGAAGAACCTGTTGGCAGAGTTCAAGCCTACATTGACAAGCAACGCGAAGAGAAGAAAGGGTTCATACAAGGACTAGCCGTTATTCCACAGTTCAGAAAGAAAGGGATCGGACTGCGACTCGCGACGAAAGCTATCGAGAGCCTCAAAGAGAGAGGAATGGAGACCGCACAGTGTTGGGTAAGGAATAACAAACCCATATGCAAACATCTCTTTGAATCGTTAGGCTTCGAGGTGGTCCGAGTCTTCAGCACGATGCGAAGAGATCTGGGTGAAATCCCTTCTAACATCGGCGAAAACCAAGACGTTAAAATCAGGGTGATGAACGAAGGAGTGGAAGATATCGAATTGCTAGGAAGATTGAGTAACGAAGCATTCAGTGAGCACTTTAATTACAGACCCTCCACTATTGAGGAGTGGAAGCACGAGTTTAGCCACCCAGATTTCGATCGGCATGGCTGGTTCTTTGCCATTTTGGAGGGCAAACCAGTGGGACACGTTGGAGCATGGATAGACAGTAAGTTTGTCAAGTTCAAAGGAATAAAGCGCGGCTGGGTAGCTACAATTGGCGTTTTGAAACCACATCGTAGAAAGGGAATTGGTACTTCCCTAATCCTACGCGACATGGACTATCTAAAATCACAAGGCATGACTGAAGTCGAACTGGGAGTTGACGATTTGAATCAAACAGAAGCAATTAAGTTATACAAGAAAGTCGGATTCAAAGTGATCCGAAAAGATCTGACCTATGAGAAAAAAATATAGCTTGACCTTCACGCAAAAAGCGCACGCTTTCATTTCTGTAGCGTCTCTTCGTGGAACGGCAGTTCGCTCTTCGAATATTTTTGGTTGTACATCTTCTTGATTTTCAGAAATTTCGCTGCACCTTTCTTGGTCCGCTTCTCGTAGATGTTCAGTTCGCCCTCAAAGAGGCTCACAATGGCGCGCGCTTCTGGCGGAGGATGCATTCCAGGATCCATCACGGTCAGCGTGGTGAACCCTTTGGCTCTCAATCGTGGAATGAGTGCACTGAGCCATCGCCGTGTTTGCACAGCGTGATGCTGCAGCAACACGTCGGAAACGATGTCGAGGCACGCTCGTCGTGGACCGGTTACTGGTTTGCCCAAGTTGCGGAAGGCGACGGAGAGGGTAATGTCAACGTCGGTTAGGTTTTCGACGCCTTTCAGTTTATAGACGTTGGGCCGGCTTTGGATGATGGCGTCGGCTTCCGGGTTGCATAGGATGATGTAGAAGGTTGATGGAAATTCTTCGGCTAGAGTCCGTACCGCACTCGCCTCGGTGGTCACGTAAAACGTGAGTTGCCCCGCTGTCACCCCGGCTTCGAGAAACCGCTGAATCAGCAGGTCTCGCTCATCGCACGACGGGGAGGTCAATATGACCGCGTAGTTTTCTGGGATTCCCCCAAACAGCAATTTGTCAAGATTTGGATGGCCCGTGGTCATCCGATCGGGAAGCACAAGCGTGGGTACGTCAATGGGTACAGGTGCCGGCTCGACATCCCTTGGACGGCCCGGCTCGTGCACATAGGGACGGAAGTCCGGGGGTTCCACCATTCCTCGGTACACCGTTACGTCGTAGGACGTGAAGATGCCGACGACCTTGCCGTCTTGGACCACAGGCACCCGCTTGATGCCGTGTTTGGTCATGAGCTTGGTTACTTGCAGAACCGTATAATCAGGAGCACACGTGATTGGGGCCCTGGTCATGAAGTCCTTTACCCGCACCGTGTCTGGATTCAGCGCTTTGGCCACCACCTTGGTTAGGAGGTCCCACCCCGTGACGATTCCGACGAGGTTTCCATTTTCGGTGACGGGGAAACTCTCGATTTTGTTTTCCACGATGAGTTGGGCCACCTCGTTCGCCGTCATAGTAACATCTACGTTAACAACCTTTTTGGTCATGAGGTCGCCCACTTTCACGGAGAGGAATGGATCTGTTGACATCGTGGTCCTCACTTAGCACTGAAAGGGCAGATTTAAGCTTTGCTTCATGCGTGCTTTAGTGAATGCACAAGGTAAAGCTTCAGGTTTGCCTTGGCGCGCGTGCATGCTCGATAAATTATTGCGAGGGGCTTAATGTGATCTCGTACAGTTGGGCCCATCGTTTGCCGGTGACGAAGAGTCGGTCGTCGTGGGCGTCGTAGGCGATTCCGTTGAGGACGTTGTCGGGATCGGGATTCTCGACGTCGTGGAGGCCCGTCAAGTCGATCCACGCTGTGACGTGTCCCGTCTGCGGGTTGATGATGGCGATTTTGTCCTCTTGCCAGATGTTGGCGTAGACCTCGCCGTGGATGTATTCCAGCTCGTTGAGGCGGGTGACGGGGCCGTCGTCGTATACGTCCACTTGTCCGACGGTTTCGAAGGTGGTGGGGTCGAGGAAGTGCAGGGTGGCGGTGCCGTCGCTCATGATCAGTTGACTGCCATCGTGGGTGATGCCCCAGCCTTCGGTGGGATAGGTAAACTCGTGCAGCACCTCGAAGGACTGTGGGTCGTAGACGAAGCCGCGGTTCGACCGCCACGTTAGCTGGATGAGCTGGTCGTCGAAGAGGGTGAGGCCTTCCGCGAAGAACTGCTCGGGCAGCGTGTACTGTTGCAGGATCGTGCCCGTCTCCAATTCGACGCGCCGCAGGGTCGAGTGGCCATAGAGGCCGGTGCTCTCATACAGCACGCCATCCGCAACGACCAATCCTTGCGTGAACGCAGTCTCGTC
>CAYGAE010000114.1:0-5223 GCA_964347855.1 uncultured Candidatus Bathyarchaeia archaeon | reverse complement strand
TCACAAACACTGAGATATCTTAGTTCCGTGTGTGTGGACAAACATTTAACCCCAACCCAAATATGCCTGCACGCAAAGAATAGAGGAATAAATGGGGGATTCCCTTTGATTGTTGAAGTGATCTTGTCCGGGTTTCTTTTTCTGTTTATTTTGGTTTTAAACCTTGTAATGGGTGCATTTGGTTATTTAATGGAAAAAGATGAGTATGACCCAGACGCTGACCTGCAAAAGATTAACAATGATCCAGAAAAATTTCAAATAGGCATCGTACTAGCGCTCATAGAACATGGTAGCGTCATTACACTTGCTATAATGTTGTTTGCCATCTTTAGTCCATACAACCCAATACTCGGAATTGTCTGCATTGTCTTTCGAATAGGAGAAGGCTTGATCCAATATATTAATGAACCGAACTACTGGGGTCTTCTCAAAATAGCAAAACAATACTCAGGTACTAGTGGTGCTTGAAAAAAACTCGCTGAGTCAATTAGCTCGTACCATTTTCAGAACAAAGGACTCTAGATTCAAATTTGCAATGATTTGCTGGTCCATTGGCACATTGGCTTATTCAATCGTGATAGTTACCTCTGAAGTTCTACCACAAATTATCGGATGGCTAGGAATTATTGCCAGCATTCTCGTTGGCCTCAGTACTGGCATAAAACTTGCAAAACTTGAGTTTAAAGACTTTACAACTATCGGTGGTCTGACGGCAATTCTGTTTGAAATAATCATTGGAGGATGGCTATTATTCTCTCCCCTCATCTAGAAAGGAAAGATGACCATGTCTACTTGAACGCGCGCGCTATAACTTGGATGTTTGCCTTCTCAAGGGTTCTGAAGACGCTCAAAACTCTCGGACAATTCTCAGGTACATTTCAACCTCTTTCCAGGAGGATTCCTTTTTCACAACCACCGCTACTTCTCGAAATTCAGATGCACGAAAGTCTGAGCGCACATGACAGATTAGGGCCCTTCAGTCTTCCAAGCGTACTCGATCTTGCTGAATTCTTCCTTGAACCCTTGACCTCGATAGAGCTTCAAGGCAGGTAGATTCGTAAGCTCACAAGCGACACTCATGGTTCTAAATCCACGCTGAGCAGACTTCATAATAAGCCGTAAGAGGGATCTTCCCAGCCCTCTCCTTCTATAGTCAGGATGAATCCCAAACATCCACAGGTGACAATTGCCTTCGCCATGAGTGGGACGTACAAGTGAGAATCCAATGATTTGCTGGTCCTTCACACCCACCAATGAAGTATCCTCCTTGAAGGGTTCTAATCTGCTAAAGGTCTGATCGAAGAAGACTCGTCTTTCCTCATCAGTCTGGTCGAAGAAAAATCGATCTTGTCCCGTACTAAACGTCTGATAGTAACACTGATAGAGCTCATTCTCATCCACATCTGCGAGCGATTTGACCTCAAACGGAACTTGTGCATTCTCGAAGTCGAGTTCCGCGAGAACACATCGCATGATTGCCGTTTCAGTCATCAACCGCAACCCAAGGGACTCGTATAACCTCTTGTACTTCTCAAAGGTTTGTGCAGGTGCCTCTGCCCGACGAAAGGATAACTCGATTCTCCTCAGACCTTTCCTCTTAGCATATCCAATAGTCTGCCTGATGAGCTCGGATGCGACTTGCTCAAGATTCTTCCTCGGAAAAACAAACGGATGTCCGTTGAGCGCCCAAGGGTTGATTTCAGCTCTCTTGCCATCGTGCATGAACAACAAGAGCCATCCCACAAGTTCACCAGTTGAACGCGCCTGAACTGTGACCGGGGGAAAATCAAATTCTAGTCCGTTAAGCCAGTTCTCCAACCTTGTAGTGGTGAATTCCGCTCGGCGGGTAGTCGCTAATGCCGCATAAGCCACTTTGGCGAGTTCATGAACATCTACTTCCTCCCATCTACGAATACTAATTTCCAACCGTTTCAGCCTCACCCAAAACGTAACACCATATCCTGCCCAGTCACTTGTAGAGAAGATAGAAAAGAATTTCCCCTTAGACATTGACACGCACAAAATCGCAGAAATAAAGAGCACTCAAAAAAAGAGAGTTTGTGGGAGATAACCACTGTGGGAGAGTCTAAATCCTTAGCGTTTTTTGAGTTTCCTTCACTCGATCTTTATGGTTTCACCCTTAGGCTTTTTCTCCTTCTTCTTGGGGACGGTTACCTCCAGAACACCGTTCCTGTAAGCGGACTTTGCTTGTTTTGGATCTATCTCGGTTGGCGTCGCTACTTCTTTGTAGTACTTACGTTGCGGTGTATCGACCGAGATCGTGAAGGTTTTCTCAGTTCCATGGAGTTTTATGTTTTCCTTCTCAACGCCCGGCAACTCAGCGATGACCTTGACTTCACCGTCGGTTTCCAGTACGTCGACTAAAGGTTCTCTCTGCTCTCTGACGTTGACCTGCGGTCGCCCCATACGGGTTTCCGGCTTGATGTTCCCGAACTCCCTAACCTGAGGTTTCCTGTCCGGTCCAACCGTGACACTGTATCCATAAACGAATGGTCCCCACCGCTTCACCTTAGTGCCGTCTGGCAAAGTTCGTTCCTGAACGAGATCTTTCGGAGCGTTCTTGGACAGCTCTCCGAATTCTTTTTGCATCATTTCTTCCATTTCTCTGAAGATTTCATCTATGTCCCCCAAGCGAAAGCCAAAGAAAGGACGTCTTCTTCCAAACCACCTTGACCACCAATCTTCTTCCGACATAGCTTATCACCTCCTTTTTCTATCCATCTAAAACAGGCTCTTTCAAAGCCGCTTGCCAAACCACTTCGAAGGGTCTCTTTGGCCTTGGCCTGCGCCTTTCAGGGTTCCAAGGTTCAAAGGGATCAAAGGGGAGAAACGGCTCCAAATCCTGAAACGTCTTAGAGCCCCACAAACATTTGTTAGATGGCACTATCTTTCACGCCTCCAAAAGTCTTCCGTTTCTTCCAAAGCCTCAATTAGATGCCTTAGGACGAGACTGATCAGTATGAACCCACTCTGCCCGACCTCTGGACAACGATATTTTCCCCGCTCAACCTTCACTAGGAATCCGCCTTCTCTGAGTTTTCTGGTATTCTCCCAAACGATTTTCGGATTCAAATCGAGGTCCCTCATGAAGTCAGCGAAGTTCATGGTGCGATCCTCTTCCTGCATAAGTCGTGTCAGCATTTTCAAGCGAGTCTCATGAGACAAGGCGACAAAGATCTTTGACAATCGCTCGCAATCCGCTTCGAAAGCCTCCAGTTCGTCTTCTAACTGCTCTCTTGACCAGTCCGCGAGTGACAGAGGAATTTCGAATAAGACGTCTCCGTTTCGAACTAGTTGCAACCTTAAGGCCATCTACACAGGCTCCTTATTACCAAAGAGTAAGTATTAACAAAGACGTATATAAATATTACCTCTAAGTAATAACAATTAGCCCAGTATGCTTTCGAAAAAGAAGGAAAAGCGGGAGATAGCCCACTGGTCGCCAATTCAAATCCTCCAGTCCACCACGAATTCACCGGCAACTAAGGCACACGCACAAAAAGCAGGAAATCGGGTGATGGCCCCACTGTAATGGAGGTTAGGAATATACAAGTAAGAATATTTATATCTAAGATGTGGATTGTCTGCTGATGTCAAGTTCAGGCAAAACAAGACCGAGGTTACAAGGATGGCGTATTTAGCACAAACTAAAGGTGGGCAACCCGTTCTTATTCTGAAGGAAGGAGCTTCAAGAAGCAGAGGACAGGAAGCACGAAGAAACAACATAATGGCCGCGAGGGTGATTGCCGAAGTAGTAGCTAGCACGCTTGGACCACGCGGCATGGACAAAATGTTGGTGACCAGCATAGGTGACATAACAATAACCAATGATGGGGCGGCAATTCTAGATGACATTGATGTGGAACATCCGGCCGCAAAGATGATGGTTGAAGTGGCCAAGACTCAGGACGACATGGTGGGAGACGGAACCACAACCGCAGTTGTTCTATCGGGAGAGTTGTTAAGAAAGGGTGAAGAGCTGCTCGAACAGGGTATTCACCCAACAGTGGTCGTAAGCGGCTATAGAAAGGCGGCTCAGAAAGCCATGGATATCTTGCAAAAGATGCACATCACTGTGGATTTGAACGACAAAAAGACGCTGAAGAGTGTCGCAATGACGTCGATGGGAAGCAAGGCCGTTGGCATGGCACGGAAACACTTCGCGGAGATTGCGATTGACGCTGTAAAACAGATAGCTGAAAAACGTGGAGACCGGTGGATCGCCGACATCGACAACATCCAGATCATCAAGAAAGAGGGCGAAAGCCTTGAAGATACAGAGCTTGTAAGAGGCATAATACTGGATAAAGAGGTTGTACATGCTGGTATGCCAAAACAGGTTAAAAACGCTAAGATAGCACTCGTAGACACTGCATTAGAAGTTAAGAAGACCGAATTCGACGCTACGGTAAAAATACAAGACCCATCTCAGATGAAAGCGTTCTTAGACCAGGAAACCAACATGCTCAAAGAGATGGTTGAGAAGATAGCCAAGAAAGGTGCCAACGTTGTTATCTGCCAGAAGGGCATAGATGACATGGCTCAGCATTTCCTGGCGAAAAAAGGGATCTTAGCGATTCGACGAGCAAAAGAGTCGGACATGGAGAAGCTCTCTAGGGCTACTGGTGGAAGACTCACAACTAATCTCGATGATTTGAATTCCAAAGATCTGGGCTATGCTGAGGTTGTTGCAGAACGAAAGATCGGAGACGACAAAATGGTATTCGTTGAGGGATGCAAGAACCCGAGATCAGTCTCCATACTCATTCACGCCGGGCTTGAAAGAATGGTTGACGAAGCTGAGCGCGCCCTACACGACGCATTATCCGTAGTAGCAGACATTTACGAAAAGAACAAAGTCGTAGCAGGAGGCGGGGCCGCAGAGGCTGCAATAGCGAGAAAACTCCGCGACTACGCGACCAAGATCGGCGGGAGAGAACAACTGGCGGTAGAGGCGTTCGCAGAATCTATGGAGATAATTCCCAGCAAGCTGGCTGAGAATGCGGGTTTGGAAAAGATCGACGTCCTAGTCGAATTAAGGGCGGCGCACGAGAAACCAAAAGGCCACTTGATGGGTGTCGATGTTTTCACAGGCAAAATTGTCAACATGCACAAGAAGGGGGTCATCGACCCGTCAAGCGTAAAGGAACAGGCCGTAAAATCTGCCGTAGAATCCGCGTCAATGATTCTGAGGATCGACGA
>CAYGAE010000113.1:2545-5243 GCA_964347855.1 uncultured Candidatus Bathyarchaeia archaeon | reverse complement strand
AGCGCTTCGTCTCTCAGCCTACGTCTTCCAACTCTTAATTCTTTGTCGCCTCCTGCGCGAAGAATCGCTTTCCAAGCTTCCGCAAGATAAACTAATACATAAGCTTCGTCGATAGCATAGACAAGCGGAGGTCTAGTTATGCCGACGATGTCACATGATGCTGCGCATGGTGGTCCGGGCTGGTCGCCACGGACGGAGTCGCTGCGGCAGGAGATTGGACGGGTTTGGGGAACGTGTGGTGTGAACTGCGAATGGGCCTGTCTTGAAGCAGTTCTAGTGCATCGCCCAGGACCTGAGATCGAAGGTATTCCTAATGCCAACGAGGCCCTGATGCTTGAGGTGCCAGACGCTGCTCTGGCGAGACGACAGCATGATTGCTTGGTTGAGGCCTATCGAGATTCTGGTGTCACCGTGTTCTATGTTGACCCCCGCGATATTCCTCCGCCCAACTTGATGTTCGTGGCCGATCTTTTCTTCATGACGCCTGAAGGAGCGATTTTGGCACGCCCGGCATCTACTGTCCGCGCGGGTGAGGAGCGACTAGTCGGGCAGAAGCTTGCTGAATTGGGCATTCCGATCCTGCGCTGCGTCCGAGGCAACGGAGTCTTCGAAGGAGCCGACGCGTCTTGGATTGACCCCAACACAGTTATCATTGCGACGGGATTACGCACCAACCGTGAGGGCGCAACGCAAGTAACAAGTCTTCTACAAGAGATGGATGTAGAGGTTGTCAGAGTTGGTCTATCCCACGAAGCAATGCACCTAATGGGAATCCTGCGGTTTGTTAATCGAGATCTCGCGATTTCCTGGCAGACCAGAATCCCTCAAGTAGCCGTGCAAGCTCTTCGAGACCATGGGTACACCGTCTCCTTCCTTCCTGACGAAGAGGAAGCAATCCATGGGATGGCGCTCAATTTCTTGACATTGGGTCCAAATCGGATCTTAATGCCGACCGGCAATCCAGAAACTCAATCCTTCTATGAAGACATGGGTATCAAATGTGAGACAGTCGAGGTGAACGAACTTCATAAAGCAGCTGGTGGAATCGGATGCCTTACCGGCATTCTCAAACGAGAGTTACGCACCCGTGAATAACCTCGCGCGCGCGGTTGCACTGTCTGCGCATTTAGTTTTCTGATTCAGATTCCGATTTCATACAACATAAATGCCGTCCGTCTCATAGCAGGCAGGCGTCAACGGTTGGGCATGGAAAGTGGCTGAGCTTCTACCAGAGTTCTTTACATTGCTTGGTCTCAACCTTTACCTCATGCTTAGCTTGCTGGCGTGTCTGTTGGAGGAGCGGCTTCCAAAGGCGGTTCCGTACATCTACCAGTTGGTCGCCCTGGCTGGCTATGGAAATCTGTTGATCAGCAAGTCGTTTTTTGGGGTTTTCAACGAGTACACGCGCTTCTGGTATTGTTTCATCTATCTGCTCATGGCTTTGGCGAACATCGTGGCGATTAACGTCTACTTTGGTGTTTCGAAGAAGCTCTGGACTCTTGCGAAGGTTTGGGCAGGAGCTGTGACTTTTCCATCGGTGCTTGTCTCGATGTTCTTTGTGTCGAACTACAGCGTTATGCTGGGGGCTGAGTTACCTTTGCTTTTTCTACAGGTGGGTCTTGTCTTGTCTGCGATATTCATGGGAGTGTGTATCTCCATTTTCCTGAGTCCCAATATACTTAAAAAACTGACAAGAAGGAGGTGAGACAATGGATTTGAGAAAGATATCTGGCAAGAAGTCGCTGAAGCTCTTGTTACTGCTAGTGACATCGATGATCATCACAACAGCAAGCGCCACAGTCTACTATGGCTTAACCATGGAACCAAGGGTAACTGTTACAGGTCTGACAGTCACGTTCACCAGCGGCGATGACACTCCAGCTGGTTCGACAGTGCAGGATGAGTGGTGTCGGTTATTATTGAAGTCCTATCCAAACGCTACATTGACTTATGATCAGGCAGTGAACCTTACCAATACTGATGGGTCCAATGCGCACAGTGTAAGGTTGAGGCATATTAGCATCACTCCAGATGGATCATCGTACGTCGGCGGGAACTTCACAAGCATAAAGTTCTACTTGCTCAATGCTGCTGGAACTGAGCAAACGTCGTTTGCATACACAAACAACGGTACTCACTGGACCACGCCACCAACGACGGGTTACTACTCGATACCAGCCGGAAATGAGTGGACCATCAAAGCAGAAACGCTGTCATCTTCAGGTGCAACGGTCGGCACTGACTGTGACATTCAGATAGCGGTGGATGTGGAAGAATAGTTCCCTCCCCCCTTTTTTTCAAGAGCGGCATACGCGTGGGTGGTAGATGAGTGAAGAGGCTATGCTAAAGTGTAAACTCGATCCTCGAGATGTTTCCCGTTCAATTTTATTAGTTGCAACTCTACTGGTTTTGTTTGGTTCGTTAGGGAGTAGCGGGGCGTCTGTCTGGTCTTCCCTAATTAAAGAACCTACCATGAACGTCACTTCGCCTCCTGTTATCCTTCAAAACGGTACAGCTGGAACAGGCACGGTCTACACAAACAACACAAGTGCAAAAGCTAGTGTGGAAGGGGGCACTTCACAGCTTTATGTCAACGCTGATGATGGAGCAAAAACTGACTGGACGAGAGTTGGCACGAATCCGTACCTTGACGCCATCGATTACAACACAAGTTTCCTGAATACCTCTGGGAAAAATC
>CAYGAE010000113.1:0-2445 GCA_964347855.1 uncultured Candidatus Bathyarchaeia archaeon | reverse complement strand
TATTCCGACTCCAATATCAACCGTCTAGACAACTGCACCATCTATTTCCGCAATTCCACAAATGATAATTCAACCCAAATCGTCATCGAGAACGGTTCATTCAATCAGACTGAAGGCTCATGGTACGACCTAGGCAGTTTAGAAACAATCTACATAATTATAACAGTGGAAGCAAACGGCACAGGACCATCATACATCTACACTTATCTCGAACTTCTCACCCCAAACACGACAACTTACGGTCAATTCGTCATCACATTCGAGATTACCTAAGAAAGATGCCCACATTTATGCCCTTCAAACATCACCTAAACCTAGGCTTCGCGCCTGAAGACCTAGACGCACACCCAATTAATGGCGAAACATCCCGGTAGAGGCTCGACCGACACCCTAATAAACCCCTCAAAGAGCGCACAAAGACCTCTACGCCATAGCTGTAATACGTATACGCGATTCATTAAGCCTATATGCCAGCCGCACGCAATTCAAACATTGGTGGAGGATCACAACTCTGTTCGAGTTCTCCCTAGTTGACATTCTCATAATGGCTGGAGTATTCATACTCATAATAGTCTACGTTGCACTCCTCATCCGCCTGAAACCATCATTAAGAAACAAGAAACCCTCGGAGGCAGACTTGGATTTCAAGATACCACAGCAGAAGAATCCAAAGAAACAGTCTATAGCAACTTCTCTTCGACCAATAACACCAATTGGAACCAAGGAATTCACACGGGAACCACCAACATCATTTGACGCTCCAGCAAAGTCAAAAGCAGAGATTCAAACACCCAAAGAACTTACTCCACCTTCACCCAAAGAACTGCTTCCTCATAGAGCCAAAGAACTCCCAAGAAAAAGCGGTCCTCCAGGATGCCGCTACCACTTCGGATACCTCGGAGAACTTCCAGAAAATACTCCCATTCCAGACGAATGTTTAGGCTGCCTCAAATTAATGGAGTGTCTGATAAGACGGTCAACAACCATGTGAGCAAGACGGTGATTAGTTGCCATGCCGCTGAAAGTTGAAGACATTATGGTCAAGAATGTGAAAACCATAGAAGAAAAGGGAACGGTAAGAGAAGCAGCGGAACTAATGCACAGACACGACATCGGATGCTTGATCGTCGTAAAAGGAGAAAGACCCATTGGAATTATCACTGAAAGAGACATGCTAAAAAGAATTGTACTCGAAGTAGAAGACCCAGTCTTCACCAAAGTACATCAAATAATGTCGAAGCCCCTCGTATCTGGACGACTTGGAATGAGTATTGAAGAGGCCTCCAGTCTCATGCGCGCAAAGGAAATCAAGAAACTCCCAATCATAAAGAATGGAAACGTCGTAGGATTGGTAACAACAACAGACTTCATCCGTTCCCCGCAAGTCATGAAGATGATGATAAAAAAGATAAAGCGCCAGATATTCAATGACATCTTGATGTCCATCAAAACGAAGCTCGAACTAGAGTGAACATAACATTCTAATACTCCGAGTTTCAGTTATTACTGAACCATCATGAGCAATACGTCACCAATTGACGCTTCTGCGGAGCCACCCAGTTCAATTACCCAATTTGAAGAGATACGAAATATAGTCGAGTCAGAATTCTCGATAGAAGAGGGGTTCATTGAACATGACATCCCAACCTTCTATGTTCAATTGCGAGAAGATTCAAAGGAGGCCTTCTTGAGGCTTCTAGAACAGTTAAGAGCTATAGGGTTAATAGCAACCCTTCGAAAGACGAACGGCAAACCGGTTCTGCGCATTGTAAGTAAGCCCTATGTAAAGCCGAGTCGACCATGGATAAACTGGGTGCTTCTCTTGGCTACCTTGGGGACTGTGCTGTTTTCCGGCTATTGGCAGTCTATGGATCTGCCGAACCCACTTGTTGGAGCGGTGATGTTTGCGGGGGCAATCATGGGGATCCTGGGCTCCCATGAAATGGGCCACAAACTTCTAGCTAACAGTCATGATGTTGAGGCAACTTACCCCTATTTCATTCCTGGACCACCACCCCTCGGAACTTTCGGCGCGGTCATCCAGCAAAAGTCTCTCCCGCCAAACAAAGACTCGCTATTTGATGTCGGCGTGGCTGGGCCAATTATTGGATTTCTGTTTGCCATCGCTGTAACCGCTCTCGGCATTCCCTTGTCCAATCTTGTCCGCATTCCATCGGGCGCCCCAACGCTTGGCACCCCCATGTTGTTTCTGTTCATCGAGCGACTGTTTCCACCAGGAGGTCCAATGCCGCCACCTGAACCAGGAACGATACTTGCAGTGGCATTGCACCCTGTCGCATTCGCTGGGTGGGTAGGTATGGTCATCACCATGCTCAACCTGATCCCGGCAGGGATGCTCGATGGGGGCCACCTAGTTCGAAGTTTTCTCAGAGAGAAGACACGTAGAATACTCTCCCTGCTGGCTGTTGCCCTCTTGTTTTTCCT
>CAYGAE010000112.1:0-5365 GCA_964347855.1 uncultured Candidatus Bathyarchaeia archaeon | reverse complement strand
CGTATTTCTCTATCAGGTGTTCAACCAAGTGCCGGGCATGTGAAACATGGGTGGCGGCTCCTATGCAGCAGGCGAGCAGCACAATACGTGATTGTTGCGCCGGCATGTTCAGTCCGCAGGCTCCCCGTTTGTCTCCTGTGAGGTCGCACTTTCCGAAGGTGCAGAGGCAACAGACATCGCAATACGGCAGGTAGAAGGGCTTGTATCGCTGCAGAAGCTTGAAGTCCCACTCCCTCAGGTCGGTCATCGAGGGAAATGGAGTTGGGCCAACCTTTTCCTCCCAGTCCTCTTCAAAAATCCGCCCAAAAGAAACCTCAAGGTCTTTTATAACCCCAACGTTGGTCTTCAATTCTTTCACTTTCAAAAGCAAGTCTTTTTTGGACAAAGATCACACCTTACAGACGAAACGTGTTGAGTCTACTCAATAATCGAGGAGATTTATTTAACCTTTCTGAAAATCGTGTCGAAGAGGAAAAGGGTTAATTCGAATGATGTAAGCTAATACTCGAGTGGGAGAAACTGAAAAATTCAGGGAGACTAAACCTCTGAAACACATTAAGATTCAAGCTTTTGATTGCCCAGACGCTTGGTACAAGGTGTTGCGCGAAGTTTGGCACAATGGCGAGTTGTTTGAAGTATGCTATGGTTCGGAACGTTCCAGCACCAAGAAACTGAACGTGACTCTGGAAATAACGCGCCCTGAAAACAGACCCCTCGTAGACGAACACGCGCCATGCGACATGAAATACGTTCAGTGGTACGCACTGAAGTATCTGTGGTCGGGCGTTATCGAAGATGAAACCTACACCTATGGCAGTCGATTAAGAGAGCCAGTTGATCAAGTGGAAGAAGCAATTGGCAGATATTTGGAGGAACAAAGAGACCGGCAGGTGACTCTGGTCATCAGATTACCAGAGGACATAAAGAAACGCTTGGAGGGCAGAAAGCATGAACCTCCATGTCTCACGCTGATTGACACAGAAATAAGTGATCACAAACTGCATTTGACATGTTATTTCAGGTCATGGGACGCCTATGCCGCCCTACCCGCAAACATAGCGGGAATTCAGATATTCAACGAAGCATTGGTTTCGGAGATTGCGAAAAGAGGGAACCTTGGCCTAGAGACTGGTAAACTAATTTTCCATTCGAAGAACTGTCATGTATACGAGAGACAATTCCAAATGGTAGAAGAACTGCTGAAGCCGAAACAAGATAACCGAAGAAAGACACTCATATCAGAAGCATGACCGAACACAAGGAATGGCTAAAGAAACCTCGCCTATGATCCTAGATACGAGTATAGATACGGTCACTTCTATATCGGCCGCTCTCCATCTCCTTCCCAATCTCCCTCAATAGCAGGATTCTCTGAAAAGTTGCCGGATGGGTCGCAAACCACGTGTTCACGGTTGTCCACCTGGATTTAGCTTCTCTCTCCATGGCGAGTTGAAGCTCCCTCTCGTCAAGGACGCCGTCCTTATCTAGGTCGTAATCTTTCTTCCGCTGCAACAGGCCACTGCATTCCTGCTTAGCCAGAGCGGGGTCACCGATGTAGAGTGTTCTTGCACCGTGGGGAGGCTTGGGTGACAGGGACAAGCCGTAGGTTATCTTTGTCAAGGCGCTTTCCAGCTGTCTGGGCGCCCCTGTCAAGTAGGCTGAATAGGCGTCAGCAAAGTGCTCTCTCAGACGAGACAGTCTCATGACACACAAAAGCGTGATTATGTAAACTACGAACGAAATCGCAGCAGCGACGAATAGCGCCGCCCTGATGGCTAGTTCACCACCTTTCTTTTTGCTTCCGCCATCCCTAGCCAACGCAACTCGGAAGGTTACTTGCGCGATCAGATAGGCAATAAGCGGTAATGCCGAAAGCACAGTCATCACCACGAAATCTTTGTGCTTGATGTGCCCCAGCTCATGCCCGATCACCCCTCGAATCTCCTCCTTATTCAATTGTGTAAGCAAGCCTTCATGAACCGCCAATGTTGCGCCTTTAGCCGTTCTCCCAAATACGAAGGCGTTGGGCGTTCGATCAGGAACTATGGCGAGCTTGGGCATTGGGATTTCGCTCTTCTGCGCCATCTTCTTGGCATCTGAAGCCCATTCAAGCTGAGAGGCTTCCTCTGGAGTGAGGTATCTCAGTTTTGTTGAGGCTCTTACGATTGCGGGGCCTATCAGATACTGGAGCAGTATGAAGAGTACGACGGCAACTAGAGTCACGGCAAGAGAAACAGCGAAGGGAAGCTGAAAAAGAAGCAATAAGCCCACTAGGAACGCGCCAAACACGATGCTAACTAAGAGAATGGCAGCCGTCATAGAAAGCCTAAGTTGAGCCAGTCTAGCTATAGCACTTCCTCCTAGTTCAACCAAAAACCTAATTGTAGAGTTCGCTAAAATATGCTTTGTGTACCTCCTCCTGCGCGAACACGCAACCAACGGATCGTAATGGCTTCGAAATAGCAACGGCGAAGTACATTCGCGCGCGAGAATGGTTTTATGTGTACTTAGATATAAAGTAAATGAACAGCCTCTTTGATGATGGAAAGATTCATGTTAGACCTCCGCCACCATAACATAAGTCAAGGTGTTCGCTTTGTCAGTGATCCAAGAGATTCGCTGTTCAAATTGCGGCGCACCCATCTCGTTTAAACCCGGGGAAATCATTGCCACCTGCCGATACTGTGGCTTCACAGGCGTCATTGAAACGGGGAAAGCATTTACCCTCGAGCACTCCATGTTCCTCAACAAATATGGCCCAGATGAAGTAGAGGAGCTCATCCGCAACTGGATGAAGTCTGGTTTTGCAAAGCCCCGAGACCTGGCGAGGTCTTCCAAAATCTTGGAGAAGGACCTAGTGTACCTACCTCTCTGGATTGTTCCCGTCACCGCTCGGAGCACATACACTGGAGTTTTTGAACGACTGATTCCTCCCGTTAAGAAAGAGGGAGAGATCGAAAAGAAGTATGATTGGCTGATTTTGGCTCGGAAGGCAGCAGAGTTTCCGACGCGGGAATATGATGTTCCCCTTGAGGGAAAGATTCCATACGACTTTCGAAAGATCGAAGGTTTTGCCAAGGTGTTGAATAGCGAGATCGAAGAGCACGAAGCCGTGGAGTCAGCCAAACAACAGATTACAAGCCATCACGAGTTCCTAGCAAAACAGGATGTTGACAAAATAATCGAAATGAAGAACGACCTCTCTGTCGGCGATGCAGTCTATCTACACGCGCCCATATGGTTCATTGTCTATGAATACAAGGGCGAACGACATGACATCATTGCAGACGGCGCCACTGGAATGATCATTAAGGGAGACATCCCAGCAACAGATTTTGGTCTCTTTTGAACATGCGCATATCAGCTACAGCAGAGGCTCTTCCTTCAAGCTGTTTTTCTTTTGGTCCACTCGCGGATGCCTGCAACTATTACGAGAAGACCGATGATCAGTGTCAGAGTTAGCACCACGTAGGCAGGTTCGATTCCCCGGGTAAACAGCCACCAAGAAGCGCCAATGGCAAGTAGAACTAGTCCAAATCCGGCTGTGCTGAAAGGCTGCCTTTCGTATTGCGAGGTTTTAGACACCGCTTTTATGCCTGCCGTGGCCATTATC
The DNA here is from genome assembly GCA_964347855.1 of uncultured Candidatus Bathyarchaeia archaeon. Lineage (GTDB taxonomy): Archaea > Thermoproteota > Bathyarchaeia > Bathyarchaeales > Bathyarchaeaceae > CAYGAE01. The sequence goes on along the minus strand of CAYGAE010000112.1, from coordinate 1,752 downwards.
CACAGGCTTATTATTGTCAGAACCATTGGAACTAGCTCCCAAACGGTAATGACTCCAAACAAGAGGACTACAACGGATAGGCCAAGAGCCAGAATGGCAACGCCGATAGTGATTATGTCCAGCGTCTTACCCATTTTTCATCCCTGAATTACTTATGACAATCAGTATATATGCCTTCAATGTTCTGGAGCCTGCTACAAACACTTGTCAGTTGAAGAATCGCAAACGCTGAACGATTGGCAAAATGAATATTGCGCGGTAGATTTCAGTTTATTTTAAATACAGTATTATCAAGAGTTTATAGGAGAAGGGAGAAATCCTTTGAGTGAGAAAAGTAAAACATTCAAGAAAGTTGAGGAAGAGAAGAGGCTTTCCGAAAAAATTATGACCGCATTGCCGGGCTTCAGAGGGTACAAAGAGAAGGAACTCCGCCGAGAAGCAGACAAGTTGATCAGAAACCATCTGTACGAGAGACTCGTAGAAGCCAAGGGCAATCTAAAGGAAACTTATCAAAGGCTTGTAGACAACCGAATAATGGAAACATGGACTGGAATGGATAGGCTGATTGCGAAGTTCGATAGAGTCTCAGAGAAGATCAACCACGCCTTCTACGGCTACAGCGGCTTTTTCGACGCTATCAAGATTAAGGAAGACCGATTAGATCGATTGATCAAGTTCGACTCAGACCTCATCGGCTCGATCAGTGAAACCGCGGCCAAAGCCAGGAAATTCAAGGCCGAAGTGGCGGATCGGAAATTTACAGAAGCGAAAACTCGAATTGAAGAACTCTTGGCGGACATTGACAAGCTTGAAGAAACGTTCAATAGACGGAAGAGCGCAATACTGGACGTAGTGGAGGAATGATCAGATGCCTCAAATAATCAATTGGACAAACCCTGGACCAGATGACATAGTTTGGACGTATCCATCCGAAGACATAACGTGGGGCGCACAGCTGATTGTGAACGAGATGGAGGTCGCGGTTTTCTTAAGAGACGGAAAAGCCTACGACATCTTCGGACCGGGAAGACATACGATAACAACGTTAAACATCCCCTTATTGACGTCAATTCTGAGAAGATTAGCCGGCTTCGGCGAAACTCCATTCAAAGCCACAGTCATATTCGTCTCAGTCAAGCAATTTGCCGGGAAGTACGGAGCACGAGCTCAGACAACCGAGTTGGCGCCGCTTCTTGTCCATGGAGGATACTGGTTTAAAGTCACGGACCCGGAGCTTTTCATTACGCAGGTTGTAGGAGGGCAAGACGCCTACACAACCCCCAGTGTCACCGACTTTCTAAGGGGCTTTGTGAATGAAAGAATAATTGACGAGTTATCCAGATACGATCTGATTACGGTATTCACCAAACTCGACGAAACATCCACCCTCGTGAAAACTCACATAATCGATGCGTTCAAACGACTTGGAATAGACCTCGTAGACCTCAGATTTGAAGGAATCGACACAACCCCCGAGTACAGAGAACGACTCTTCTGGCTCAAATCCGGCGGGGCAGTACCCGCGGCAGAAGTTCTCAGAATGGAGACCGTGAAGAAAGCGGCTGAGGAACTTGGGAAGTCTGAGGGCGCGGCTCTAGGGGCAGGTATGATGCTAATACCTCCGATGTTTCAGACCGGATCCGCCCCCCAAGCAACAATGGTAATCTGTCCACAGTGTAAGGCAACGGTGCCAGTAACTTCGAAGTTCTGTCCAAACTGTGGCGGAGGCTTGACGACTACTCCTGCGACCCC
>CAYGAE010000111.1:0-5413 GCA_964347855.1 uncultured Candidatus Bathyarchaeia archaeon | reverse complement strand
CTATTTATAATAGAAGACATTTGCTTCTAGTCTACCTTCCATCAGATTCAGAAAATATAGACCGCCTAACCCTCTATCAAAATAAACGTGACCTATTCCTCTTTGGCTGGCATAACTTCGAAAATCCCCAAAGAGGCGTATTGTCATTACATCATCGACATTGAGGCCTCGTAGAGAACGTTCCTCCGTCGTGAAGCCGGCATCTTCAAGTCTTCTAATGTAGTCTTGAAGCCTCTGCTCTGCCGATTGTGCGGAGTACAAGAATACTCCAACTACTGGGGCAAGACAGATCAACCCTATTGTTAACGCGAGAAGGATAAGTTTGCGCTTTTTCAAGCATCTCTCCCGAATTCATAGAATGCGGCGGTCTTAAAGAACATTCCCGCATGAATGCGCACGCGCCTCAACCCGAGAAAGTCGGATACAGTAGTCTCTACAGACTGCGCGTTCGCATATGGTGTACAACAAGTCTTTTGTAGGCACTGGCGACACTTAGAAGAAACAATAAAGAATGTGGGACAGATGAGGCAAAACAAGGATAAGAAAGAACTGAAACTGAAACTCTCGAAACCGGACGAGATTGACGAGCAAATAAGGCTGCGTTTGAGTTGGCTTATGATAAAAGAGATGGAGTTTGAACACAAATTGCGAAGCCGAGCCATTCGCCTAAGCCAAAAACGTAAGAAGCAAGCGGATTCTTGGGTGATCTAGAGCAGCTGTCTCCAGAAACGCGATTAGAACGCTTGCAGATTAGTATTTTGGGTTCACAAAGTTTTTACTGTTTCCAATCAGGTTTTAAGACGGCGTATCGAATGAGAAACAGAAAGAAACTTTACGGAGTTCGCTTACGCGTGGATCAACTGAAATATCTGAAAAACGTTCCGAAACCTGCAGAATGGATCAGAAACGCGGTTGACGAAAAGCGTAAGCGCGAAGAAAAGAATAATAGATCTAGATGACTTAGCAGGCACTCGCGATGAGATTCGCGAATCCTTGTCTTAGAGCCGATCGGCCTTCACACTTAGCACCTTAGACATTTTGCGATAGGCTTTGACCATCTCCGTCTTCCTTGCTGGACTTTTTTCCTTGTTTATCCGTTGTCGTATTCTACGCATTTCAGTTTTCAGGTTTCTCATGAGGATCTGTTCCGTTTCCAAATGCATCTCACCCCCTTCATGGAAGGCGTGAACCATTCCGCTCTGTAGAATATCGCAGGCGTTATCAGATTTAACTCGTATGAAACTGGAGTCTGTATTAGAAGTATCCACCCATGCAGAGGCGCTATTGAAGGAATCGGAAAGCAGAACGCATGGCCTATGAAAAGGCTTTAGGCAAAATACAGAAGACTGTGCAATACAGACTGTTCTCAGCCAAAAAACACCTTTGCTATTTCATACAGCCTTAAATCGACGGTCTTCCGTTTACCCATGACCTCCTTCAATGAAATGGAAACAATCTCATTTCCCTGAAGCGCCACCATATGTCCAAACTGGCCCTTGTGAACAAGATCTATGGCGGCGATCCCGTATCGTGTTGCCAGCACCCGATCAAAGGCTGTGGGAGAACCACCACGTTGAATATGCCCGAGAACCACAACGCGGGTTTCAATGTTCATTATCTTCTCGATTTCTCGACCGAGATAGTAGCCTACACCCCCCAGTCTGGGGTGTCCAAACTCGTCTACGCCGGGGCTATAGACAATCTCTTCGGATCCTTTGGGCTTTGCTCCCTCAGCAACAACGATGAGGCTGAAGGTTCTACCGCGATTCTGTCTTTGTTTGATGTAATCACATACGCCATCGATGTTAAATGCTTTTTCGGGAATCAGGATGACATCGGCTCCTCCGGCAATTCCCGCCTCTAATGCGATCCATCCAGTGTTTCTCCCCATGACTTCCAGGATGATTACCCTGTGGTGTGCCTCAGCCGTGGTATGAAGTCTGTCGAGGGCTTCAGTTGCTATATGAACCGCGGTATTAAAGCCAAAAGCATAATCGGTGCTCGGTAAATCGTTATCAATTGTTTTGGGCACCCCAACACATGGAAGCCCCATTTCGTAAAGTTTGTACGCCACACCTAGGGTATCCTCTCCTCCAATGACAACCAGAGCGTCAAAACCGTTTGCTTTGACATTGTTCAGAATTCTCTGCGGGCCACTTTCATGTTTGAACGGGTTGGTTCTCGACGTTCCGAGAATGGATCCTCCACGAGGAAGTATTCCCGAAATTGCATCTAGACTAAATGGGATGAACTCACCTTCAAGTATTCCTCGCCACCCATCTCTAACCCCGACAACTTCATAACCGTAATTGCGAATTCCCTTTCTCACAATTGCTCTAATAACCGCGTTGATTCCGGGGGCGTCTCCGCCTCCGCTTAGGATCCCGATTTTCATTCTTCTTTCCCTTCCCAAAAAATATGAGCGCCTCCAAATTAACACGTTTTGCCTTTAATAAACATCTTTCTACCCGTCCAAAATCGTCGGTTCTTCCTCAATTTTCTCTGTCCCAACCAAGGTGAGCTGCGTGAAGGGCCGTGGCGCAAAGAGCTAGGATCAGAACGCGTTAGTATCTATTCCATTTGACGATGTCTTTGAGGGCTCTCTTCGGAACATGGAGTACTCCATCGTCGTTAAGCCAGTATTTTACATCATCGTCCTTCATCTTGTCCACCCTTGGATTTTCGGCTGGATATCCGAGAGCAACTACAAGGACTATGTCGAAACCGTAGGGTACGCTCAAAACCTCTCTTAGTTTCTCTCTGTCGACGGCACCGAGAATGCATGAGCCCAACCCTGCGTCATATGCCACCATGGAGATACTCATCGCTGCGATGCCGGCGTCGTGACCATGGTTCTTACGAATGTTCTTGTCCAAGAGGATGACAACGTATGCCTGCGGCGTCTCTTCCTTGCTGGGTTGATAGTCTGGTAGATATCCAGCCCAGCTCAAGGTGCTGAACACTTCTTTTCGTAGGGCCTGATCGGTAACGATGAGGTACTTTAGTGGTTGACGGTTGGCCCCGGAAGGCGAAAGCCTTGCAGCGTCCACGCACTTCAACAAAACTTCTTCGGGGACATCCTTCCGTGTGAACTTTCTGATCGTTCTTCGGCTTGCTACCTTCTCATAAATCATACTCTGTAAGTATCTCCATTAGCGCACGCATCAATTCATATTTTGGCTACATAATGTATTTATTTTTTCTGCGCGATACCACAAGGTAGTGGAAGATAGCATGAGCAAGAAATCAAATGACGAATTGACCAAGGTACGGGTCGAGAGCCTCGGAGAGAGATACAAGCGCGTCCTATCAGCTTTGAATGAAAAAGAGAGAGACTTGGAAGAAAACATCGAAGACCTTAAAGAAAAGATTGTTCTCCGAAGGTTTGAGGAGGAAATCAAGGCGAAGCAGAACACGATTGCACAGCTCGCTGTGGAAAAACATGAACTTGAAAGGAAATTGAAAGAACCGGAGAACAAACTGATGTTAGAGGAAGACACGATCAAACAACTGGAGGATCCAACCATGTTGCCAAGCTCGGATTCGTCAAGTATCAAGAAAGCGATCAAAGAATGTTGGCATGCAGTCACCAAAGGGAAAGTGTAGCGCGCGAAGAATTGACAAAAAAAGGTTTCAAACAGTACGCCTGCGGAGATGAAGAATCAGCCTCTACATTGGCATGTTAAGCTAGAGTGTATCTTATCTTCCAAAGTTTCTTTGGATCGTGTTGAACCATTCTACTGATTTCAGTAGTTCTTCTCTGGAGAAATCGGGCCACAAGGTTTCGGTAACGTAGATTTCTGCGTACGAGGCTTGCCACAACATAAAATTGGACAGTCTGTTCCGCCCTCCAGTTCTGATGATGAGGTCCACGGGTGTTGGAACGTACAAGCTTTTTTCGACATCTCTGGGAGTTATCTCAACTTTTCCAGTTTTTACGGCGTCTTCAGCGACTTTTTTGATTGCTTCTATTAACTCTAAACGACCACCGTAACCAATCAGAAGATTCAGAATCATGTGCTTGTTATCTACCGTCTTGATCATAATCTCATCTATCACTTTTACAAGTCTTCGCGACAGCTTTTTTCTGTCGCCAAAGACTCTGACTCTTATCCCGTATCTCTCGAAGAAGCCAGATCGCTGAAGATATTCGCAGAGCAGCCTGACGATTTCGTCAAGCTCTATTTTCGGTCTGCTCAAATTCTCGGTGGACAATAGATAGACGGAAATCTGGGAAATCTTCAGCTCAGAACAATATATGAGAATCTCTTCGAGCTTCTCCGCGCCATATCTGTGACCTTCCCATTTCTGCATGCCATGTTCTACAGCCCACCTGCGATTTCCATCAATAATCAAGCCAACGTGACTCGGTAGTCTCATAGCGTTTGCCTTCGCGAGCCCCTAGATGCTCATCTCACAGGAAGACAATTTGTAGTTTTCTTTAAATACAATCCTCCGAAAATCGACATGTTTCAATTGTGTGGAATCTTCAAGTCAATCGAGCTTTCCTAGTATACATACACTTCCCCTGGCATCCAAATCCATGTGCACACCTATCGAATCGTTTGATGTGTGCAACAAGTTTTATGTAAGCGTTCTTGCACAAGTATATATTGTGGTTCAGGTTTTTTTGGCCGATCTTCTGTGGAGAGGAGGGCTGAAGAACACTGAGTCGCCATGCGCGTGTGCGCAAACGCCTAAGCGTCGGAGGAGCAAGCTCAGTTCCAGTCGAATGGACCTCCTTTCTCCACAGACTCGTTGTATTCGAGCATTACTTCAGACGTTCAGCAGCTTTCTGCCAAATCGAACTACGTAGAAGTATGCATAAAACGGTACATTGTTGCCATACATATCCATTATCATATGGCAAATATAGCTGATGGCGAGGAAGATGAGGAAGGGAAATGCGATCGAGAGTCCAGTTAGGATTAGAGCATTTTCGACTCCGTGAAATAAGATAATCAGTCTTCCTTCTCTGAACCTTGATTCAATGCTGCCAAATGCATACCCTTGAAAAATGTCGATCAAGTGGTCAACATCGATAAGGGCTCCAACCACAATGCATAGGGCAGACACAGTGATATCATAGCCAAACAACTCGATCTTCAGAAATGGAGTACTCTGGTTGAAAATCAGAGAAAACATAGCGATTAGTAGACTTACAGCGAAATGCCATTTGAGGCGCACTTTACCCCGCTCCTCATGATGTCCACGTCCAAACTAATAGTCTTTCCATTGGAATAAATCCTCGCATCTAGACGCGCAGTCGATTCTTGAAATGCACGCGTATCAGACGTTGAGCCTGGGAGATTCAAGCCCTGATTTTCTCTTTCGCAATTACTCGTCTGAATGTTCTGTTGCATTTAGAACATTTGTAGTGGCCTATGGTGAGTTGGAGTCTTTCACCGGTCTT
>CAYGAE010000110.1:0-5475 GCA_964347855.1 uncultured Candidatus Bathyarchaeia archaeon | reverse complement strand
AGACAACGGCTACAGCGCGCTCTAATTGGTTGAACAAGTGAAAGCTCTATGACCGAAATTATGTTTGGTACTGATGGCTGGCGCGCAATTATGGGCAGAGACTTCACGTCTCATAATGTGAGAGTTGTCGCCCAAGCCATTGCCAATTATGTAAGGGATCATGGTCTAGATGGAAGGGGAATCGTAGTCGGGTATGATACACGCAGGGGATCTAGATACTTTGCTGAAGAGACATCCAAGGTCATGATCGGAAATGACATCAAGGTCTATCTGACCAAGAGGGATACTCCGACCCCAGTTGTGGCCTATGAAGTACTTAGAAGAAGAACAGGTGGAGCAGTGATGATAACGGCGTCGCATAACCCCCCAGAATGGAACGGCATCAAATACATTCCCGAGTACGCTGGACCGGCTTTGCCCGACGTTACAGACGCGATTAGCGATAACATCGACCAACTTTCCAGAATCAGCGAAATCAGAGAGTCTACCGCTAAGAAAATAGTGCAACATCCTCTCTTAGAAGAGACTGATCCAACAAGGTCTTACATCGAGTTTGTTGAAAGCCAGATCGATTTGGAATCTATAAGGGAAGAAAAACTCAGAATCGTATGCGATCCTATGTACGGAACTGCAAGAGGATACATAGATCGGATATTGCGGCGCGCAGGGTGTAACGTAAAGGTGATCCATGGTGAACCTGATCCGGATTTTGGAGGACACCGCCCGGAACCTGTCCCTGAATTCCTCATAGACCTTAAGAATGAGATTTCTCGCTTCAACGCGGATTTGGGACTAGCTGCGGACGGCGATAGTGATCGAATGGCTGTATACGACCATAATGGATCCTACTTCTCAGCAAATCAGCTGCTTCCAGTCTTCTTCAACTATCTAGTTGGAAGCGGAAGACGGGGAGGACTGGTTCGCAGTGTTGCCACCACACACTTTGCTGACAGAATCGCTTCAGACTACAGGCTTCCCGTTTATGAAGTACCCGTCGGCTTCAAATACGTGGGACAGTATCTGCGTGAGAAAGATGTGATAATTGGGGCGGAAGAAAGCGGCGGCTTCAGCTTCAAAGATCACATATCTGAAAAAGACGGAATCTTTACTTGTGTCAAAATAGTTGAGATGAGAGCCGAGACTGGCAAGTCCCTTTCTCAACTTTTGAGTGAACTTCAATCAGAATATGGTCCTTTCATCAGCAAACGAGATTCAGTTCACTGCCCAGACAACCGAAAAGAACCTGTGATTGAAAGATTATCTTTGAATATTCCAGATGAGATTGGAGGTTTGCCAGTTTCGTCGGTTAACATGATAGACGGCGTGAAGTACATCTTACGAGACACAGGGTGGGTTCTAATCAGACCTTCAGGGACGGAACCTCTCATCAGAATCTATGCAGAATCAACCGATGAAGAGACTTTGAATATCATTATGGAAGAAGGGAAGAAACTAGCCTCCAGGGCAGCGCAGGAATAGTGCAAAATCCTTTCGTCTCATCTGCTAGTTACAGGAAGATAGACCGTTGAAGAAAACTAAAATTGTCTGCACGATTGGTCCCGCCAGCCTTCAAAAGGAGATACTGGAAAGAATGTGTCGAGCAGGGATGAATTGTGCCAGAATAAACACGGCGTATGGGACCCTTGATCAATACAAACTTATTGTGTATAACATTCGAGCAACAGATGATATCCCAGTAATAGCTGACATCAAGGGGCCTGAAATCAGGCTGCGAGCAAGGAGGAAGAGAAATATTAAGAAGGGAGACGTTCTGGATGTCGGCTTCAATCGCGAGGAAATCAGTTTCAACCACTACTTCTACGATAAGATGAATATCGGTGACGACATCTACATCGACAACGGCAAAATCAGGACCCAAGTTATTGAAAAGAACAATGAGATACTGCGTTTGTTAGTGATGAACGACGGTGAGATTGATGATGGTAAAGGAGTCAATATTCCCAACAAACAACTCGCAGTTCCAACACTCTCAGATAAGGATCTAGAAATCCTAGATTTTGCAAAGGAATATGATGTTGAGTACATAGCTCTTTCCTTTACGAGAAGCGTTCAAGACGTGAACGATCTAAAGTCTGAGGCCGACAAGTTCAAAGGAGCAATCATTGCCAAGATTGAAAATTCTGAAGGCGTTAAGAATTTCGAAGAAATCCTAGATGCAGTGGATTGCGTCATGATAGCTAGGGGCGACCTGGGTGTTGAAATCGAACCTGAAAGAGTTCCGTTGGTTCAGAAATCGATAATCAGACTATGCAATCAAAGAGGCAAAACCGTCGTGACAGCCACAGAAATGCTCGAATCTATGATGTATCAGCCAACTCCAACAAGAGCCGAAGTCAGTGACGTAGCTAACGCAATATTGGATGGAACAGATGCAATGATGCTTTCAGGGGAAACGTCGATAGGCGAGTACCCGGTGGAATCTGTTTCGATGATGTCTCGAATAGCAAGAGAGACCGAAACGGCGACAAGAAGTTACGTTGAAGATGGGAGGTTCGTCAACATTTCGGATACCGTAAGCAAGGCCGTCCAGAGCATATGTCAAAACATGCCTGTTGACAAAATCGTCACCTTGACTAGGTCGGGCTACACCGCGAAGATGATAGCGAGATTCAGGACTGAACAACCGGTAATTGCGGTTACACCCGAAAAAAGAGTTAAGACACAACTTGAGCTGGTTTTCGGCGTATATCCTGTGCACATGGATTACCGCAATGAGAAAGATCGAATACTGGCCGTCGCAAGCAAACTTCACTCCATGAATCTCATCAATGATGAAGATACTGTACTGTTTACTGCCGCCTTTAGAACGGTTGTGAAGCATGCGAGCAATTTAATCGAGATACACAACATTAGAGAGCTCATGGAGTTAACGCGGCATAACTGTTGACTGATCGTCTGGCCATAATACAGGAGTGAAGAATTCTTGAACTCCGTAGCTCCAAAGAGATCTTATTTACTGAACTACAAGATTCAAAAAACAATGAATATGAGCTCATTCGTTTTCGTCAAGCTGACGCTACGAGTTGAACAATCGCCTTTCTGATCGTTGAATTCCTTCATGATCCTCTTAATCCCTTCGGCTATTTCCGAAGCGTTTCTAAGCGTCATTGCCGCAGTTTCCTTCTAAACAGTGGGCTAGTTGCGCCACGAAGCAGACTTAATTTTTCTTATCTTCTTCCCTTCAATAAGACGCTGAATAGTGCTGGATAGAATAATGTGATCTATTTCTTACCCAAGGTTCTCAACTCTTTTAAGTGTCTCAGCGTAATCATATCATGACTATTGCAAGGTGAGTTTTTTGACAGGGAGCGAATACTTTCATGCACCAAAGATCGGAGTGATCGGAGTGGGATTTGTCGGGTCGTCCTTCGCCTATTCCCTGATGATTCACGGAACCGTGTCAGAGATCGTCTTCATAGATATCGATAAGAAGAGAGCTGAGGGTGAGGCTGCGGATCTTAACCACGGTTTGTCTTTTGTGCGGCCTGCGAGAATCTGGGCAGGGGACTACCCAGACTGTGAAGGCGCGGACATCGTTGTCATTACAGCTGGATTAGCTCAGAAACCTGGTGAATCACGGTTGAAACTGGTGGATAGGAACGTTGGGATTTTTGGGCAGATTATCCCAAAGATAAAAGAATACAACAAAGAATGTATTCTTTTGGTCGCTACTAACCCAGTTGACATAATGACCTACGCAGCCTTAAAACTCTCGGGTTTCCCTTCAAGCAGAGTCATTGGCTCCGGCACAATACTGGACACTTCGCGTTTTCGCTATTTATTAGGAGAATACCTGAGAGTTGATCCTAGAAACGTCCACGCCTACATCATCGGAGAACACGGGGACAGCGAAGTCCCTGTTTGGAGTTTAGCAAACGTTGCCGGCACAAGGCTGAAAGACTATTGTCCGATTTGCGGCAGAGAATACGATGAGCAGTATCTGAATACGATATTCGAGCAGGTGAAAAACGCGGCTTACAAGATTATTGAACTGAAAGGAAGAACATACTATGCCATTGGACTTGGCCTCACGAGAATCGTGGAAAGCATAATGCGGGATGAGAATGCGGTTCTCACAGTTTCCAGTCTGCTCCAGGACTATTATGGAGTAAGTGATATCTGCATCAGCGTTCCAACAATCATCAACAGAAAGGGCGTCAGAGAGGTCTTAAAGCTCCCATTAGAAGAGGAGGAAATCAAGAAGTTCCAAAACTCAGCATCAATATTGAAGAACATAACGCAATCACTAAACCTCTGAAAAGGGTGGAAGTAGCCCCTAGTTTCAGAGCCGGGACCAACCTATGAAAGGTTCTACGGCTTTTCAATGATTTCTACGGGTTTTCTGCCTTTTTCCTCGAAGAGTCTTTCAATCTGTTCATTGTCAGGCAATCCGTTTTTGGCTCCTAGCGTTTGTACCTTGATGGAGCTTGCAGCAGAGGCACGATGCAAGATCTCTTCTATGTTTACCTTGCGATAAAGACCATCCCAGAAAACTGCAGCACATACGTCCCCAGCACCTACGGTATTTGCAACCTTCACAGAGTATGTCCCTATTTGATAGCACTTTCCGTAATCGACGGCAATGATCCCCTTTTTTCCGAGTGTCACAAACACAACCTCAGGACCCAAGTCTTTGAGGAACACTGCTGCTTTCAGAATGTCATTGACACCCGACAGTTCCATGGCTTCAACATCGTTTAATGACAGTACGTGGGAATTCTGAACCATCTCGATCGTTTCCTCTCTGAAGCCGCTTATCATTGACATGCTCGGCGTGAAAAACAGTCTAATGCCATTTTCCCTTTCAAGTTTTATTAGATTCATAACCGCTTTGATCGTTGCAGTTCTTGTGAAGCTGTCAATGTTGTGCCATTCGGCGTCAAGAAGATACTTTTTCTTGCCCTCTATATCAACAGAAGATATTCTATCGCCTATTCCCCTATGAGATATTATGCTTCTATCCCTAATCTCAGGATCAGTCACTATGATGCTTGCGCCAGCCTCCCCCTCTTCACGAATTATTCCGTCAGTGTTCACGCCAAAACCTCGTAGGTCATTGATGAGCCACTCCGATATTGCATCTAATCCTAGCTTTGTAAAATATCCCAACGAATAATCGCCAAGCCTGCTTAACGTACAAACTACATTCGCTGCAGAACCGCCTGTGGACCTGCCGAATCTTGTTGCCGCTTCTTTGAGACCAGCCTCCAAGCATAGATGTTTCATAACTTCTCTTTCATAGATTATTTCGTGAGTATGCCTGGCACGTATGTCAATTATTAGATCTTCGAAAAGCGGGCCAAGCCCTATTAAATGAAATCTTCTTTTAAGCATATGACGGGAACACCTCCCCTAAGCTACCTAGTTTCCCCTGATACTTAATTCTTTCCGATCGGTCAATGATGTTCAATGGTTCAGGTAACATCAAGTTCGACATTGATGCTTTCTAGACCT
>CAYGAE010000109.1:0-5533 GCA_964347855.1 uncultured Candidatus Bathyarchaeia archaeon | reverse complement strand
TCTTTAAGCCAGATCCGTCTAGACCCGAGTTTAGATTGACTACTCAGGGTGAAAGGTGGGTTGAAGAAGAAGTTCTGACAAGGCTGCGAGGTGCAGGTGATTAAGAACTCATACACAAGGTCTAGCCCCAGTCTCCTATATGATGCAAATTTCTCTCTCTCACACGAAAGCTATGTGCAGACCTACCTGGAAATGCGCGCGCACTCAATCGTGCACACGCAGAAAAATAGAATAGAAAAAACAAAAAATACATTCAAGGCTTAGTTAGTTGAGACTCATGCTTTCTATTTGGACTTCCATGCAATCCAGACAACGAGAACCGTCCACAAGAATCCAGTAACACTGTTTATCGCCAGAACAGATGGATTATCCATAAGGCTCAACACCGTGGCAACTAACGCTGCAACACTGAAAAATGCACCCACAACGATGTTTAACCAGCGATTCACTTTATCCGCCAGAGACTGAGAAAGGAAAGCCATTGCAAGGTTTACCACAATACCAACGGTTACCACAAGCAGAGACCAAGTATCAACCGCAATGGGGGGCACTATGTGGGTTAGGTCACCTGACTCAAAAAGGTTGAGCAGCACAAGGGACATCATGCTAAATGTGTTCATCAACCACAATGTTGAGAGTTTCGTCCTCCAATCACCCAAATTTTTCACCTCCTCCACAATGAAAAAGCCAAAACATTATGTTTGTTTCTTTTAGTTCTTATGACTTGTGGAAAACTGAAACTTTGAATGCGAAAAAATGGCATGCGCGCGCACTCCCTCTATTGTTTAAGCTTTTAAAGATAGAGCGATCAGTGAATAGAGAGAGCTAAGGTCAAGCAGTGAGAGAGAATATGATGCAAATAGGCTTGAAAAAGAAAAACTCTAGGAGGAGTGCAGTGGTTGGGTGAGGCAAAGCCAGAGAAGGTTACGGTTCACGTCAAGTATAGAGACGCTGAAGAAACGTTCACCGGCAACGTCAATGATGTTTGGCGCGGCGTGAACCGGTTCTTTGGTGAGATGATTCCAGCTTTCGATGCTGCCCGAAAGGTTGTGCTGACGGTTGATTTTCAAAGTCTCATTGAAGATTGTAGAGATGTCATTGCAGTGGCTCCTGAGGGCGCGGTTTTGCTTGTTCCTAGAGCGAAACTTACCGATGGTGAAACTCTGGGTTTGCATCTTTTGGCTACTCACATGGGCTATAAACTTGGGCTATTAGATACTGACGCAGTTTCCAAGGAGGAGTTCCGTGTCAGGCTTGGGAAGAGCGGAAAGATAACGAGTACGCGCTTGGGTGAATTGGTGCGTGAAGGATGGGCAACAAAAACTGAAGATGACAATTACAGGATAACCACCATTGGAATCAGAAACCTGCAAAGAGACGTGTTGCCAAGAATCAGAGGAAAAATCTAAGCAACAACCTATCAAGGTGTGAACTAGACTATGCCCGAGTTGCCAGAAATCACCGTCTTGAGCAAGCAAATGGCCAAAGAAATCACTGGAAAACAGATACACAAAATTGAGGTACATCAGCCAAAGAACTTAAACATCCCCCCCGAACAATTCGTTGAAACCACCGTCGGCAAAACCATCGGCCAAATATGCAGTAGAGGTAAATGGCTCTTCATAGAACTGAAATCCAATCACTACTTACTAATCAATTTGGGGATGGGCGCCGATCTCCTATACTTCAAACCAAACAGCAAACTACCTGAAAAATACCAATTTAAACTCACCTTCACAGATCAGTCAGGCCTTACCATACGCTTCTACTGGTTTGGCTACATCCACCTCCTACTAGGAAAGGAACTAAACCAACACAAACTAACGGCCAGACTTGGAATTTCCCCCTTCGACAAAGAATTCACAAAAGAATACCTACACAAACTCTTAGCAAAGAGAAAAGCCCGCATAAAGTCGCTTCTCCTTGATCAGAAAAACATCGCGGGAATAGGCAACGTGTACATCCAAGACATCCTCTTCAACGCACGGTTACATCCAAACCGAAAGGCTTTCACTCTTTCAGATCAAGAAATCAACAATCTCTACGATGCAATCAAGGCTGTTCTCAATGGCAGCATCAAAAAGGGAGGGCTCGCCTACGAAAAGAACTTTTATGGCCAGAAGGGCGGCTTCAAGATAGAAGACTTTCAAGTAGGATATAAAACGGGAAAGCCTTGTCCCGTCTGCTCCACGCCCATAGAAAAGATCCGAACAGGAACCACAGCAACTTACATCTGTCCAGAATGCCAGAAAACAGCGCCTTAGATTATTTGATAGTTGACGGCGGTCTCTTCTGCGCATACCTATATCTTCTCGGTCTCCCGTCTCGAGTGAGGAGGTTATCTTTAACAAGGTCTATTAATGCATGTGCCACGGCAGTTCGATCGTAATGAAAGCCGCTCCTAGCCATTTCACTATGCACATCACCTAAACTGCGGCGTGACGCAAACCATCCCTCTCGCCACAAGCGCGTTATCACACCTTTGCAGGTCTCTGCTCTCGTAGATGGCAGAGTTCGCTCAGAAATCACGACTGCCTCCTTTGTATGCTCTCTAACCGATGACAAAATCCTGGCCACGGCATCTTCTAGTTGGTCTTCTTTGCAGTCTATCTCGAACTCCACGTTGCCAACTTTCATCTTTAGGTGAATTGGTGGTTTTTCATTTTCTTCTGTCATCGTGGCCCCTTATTGTTTATTGTATTGAGCAAAATGTACATGCACAACACTTAAATATGTTCCCCCTCCAATTAGTTGCTATTGGTGAATCTTGTTGATTGAACAACTACACTATGCAGCAACACCAAGATATAATTTTCCGCAATCCCTAGAAAACATGCAACTTCCACAAAAGTTCATGGAGCTAAGCCTCAGATCCATGAGAAACATACAAGGAGAGCATTTCCAGCTATACGAGAGCATTTGCAGACCATTAGAAGAAGACTTCGAAAACGCCTTACCGGTTCTTGCGAATCATAGAATGGTGAACACACAACTAATTCATCTTAAACCCCTTCTAGACGAAACGAAGATCACCGCCATAGATGTCTCGAGCATAAAACTGGGTGAAACAGAGACAGGCATACTGTGCGCCATAAGAGGCGCAATCGTATGGAGAGAAACGGGCCAGTACAGGTATCTTCGACTGGGCCCCTTTCCTTTCCACATAACGGAGGAAAACAGAAGTGAAATCTACAGTCTATTTAGACAATACTCCTTTGAACGCCCCGACAGTATGTTGACACCAAGTTTGCTCAACATACAAGCAAGGATGGGCACTCTTTTCGAACGTTGGCTCCAAATGTGCGTTTCCTCTTCCTGCAAAGACAACTTGATTTTGTGGGATGGTTCCTTAACCGCCGGAACAGCTGACAGCCCGGTGAATGTTATCTCGCAGCTTTTGGAGATAGCAAGAAAAGGTTTCAATAGTGTGCTGGCGTTCTCCAAGATGAGCCGGTTAAGGCTTTCCGGTCACCGTGTGACAGACGTTCTAGAGGAGGTTCAACCGCCATGCCTATTGGAAATGAGAAACTTTCCAGTTCCTTCGGGTTCAATGCGTTTTCTTGGAGATATCTACGTTGCAAAACTTACTCTTGGAACCTGTTCTTTCCGGTTAGACATAGACAGAAAGATTCCCTACGAAGAGCGAATAGAAGCCACACAGAAACTACTCGGAAATGATGTGCTGAATCAAGGTTACCCAGAAACCCTACGCCTGGCTCACATATTTTCAACATTCACCGCAAGCGAAGTAATAGGCATCCAGCGCTACATTGCCCAAGACTGGGGACTCAAAATAATTGCTCGACCAAATGTCCGTCGCCTTCTCTTCGGACCCTTCGGAAAAGGTCCTGAGGGTTAGAAGTGCGGGTCTATCGAAAAGAAGGGAATACTGTTCAAATCCTCTCCTTTCCAGCGGAGAACGTCGAAAAAGGGGACTACCTTCTCATAGAAGACTTGAAGGTCAGTCGAGGCTTGATTGTCCAGGTAATAGACGTCCAGTTCGCCAATGTTCCAGGCGTTTTGGAAGAACTTCTCCGAGATTCTACATCGGATGAACGCTTATGTGGCGAGAATTTTGACCCTTTGGAAGTCTCTTCTCATGTGAACTATATTCAAGATGCGTGGATGCTCGTTTGCAAGATTCGGGGGTCCGTCGAGAAGGGTAAACTGAATGCCAATACTTCATGGCTTCCTTCGCGCTCTCAATCCAAGGTTAGAAAACTTCCTGTGGATTCTTTGTTAGCTCTTGCAAACATCAAGGGCAGTCTTCCGATTCAACTCGGTGAGATAAAGGAGGCCTCTCAATTCGTCATAGATGCACATGCGCTCGACGGAAGATTAAACATCGTGACAGGAAAGAAGGAGACTGGGAAATCTCATCTTTCAAAACTCCTCGTTCTAAGCCTCATTGATCATGGAGCTTTGGTTGTAGTTCTTGACTTGAACGGTGAGTATGTCAACTTGAGCGTCTCCTCAAATGGGGAAGAGAACGAGTATCACGGTAAGATTCATGTGCTCACTCCTGGAGCCAACCTTCGGGTGTCTCTCTCTCAAATGGATCTGAGGGTGATGCTCAACATTCTCTTTCACGCCCTTAAGCTCCCAGGTACGTCAGCCCGAGAGTTCCGGCGGATCTGGCGGTCTTTGCGTGAGCGCCGCAATCTTACTTTGCAGGGGCTCGGTGAAGCCATCCGAGACTGGAAGTGTAATCAGCAGGTGCGGGATGCGCTCTTCTCCCGCTATTATAGCTTGCTAAACTCCGGTTTCTTCACCGACAGTCCTAGTGATGCAACAACGCTGGAGGAGTTCTTCGACAAGATTCAAGGAGGAGGAGCTTTGATCATAAACTTGCGTGACGTTTCCACTGTTGACCGTCAGATCGTCGTCGAGTATACGTTAGGAAAACTCTTGGAGCTTCTAGCTTGGTGGAAACTGCGGGCTGTCTTCTTGTTTGCTGAAGAGGCTCACATCTATCTTCGTGAGACCTACTGGGAAGACATCGTGACGAGGATGAGACACTTCGGAGTCTTCACGACCTTCGTAACAAATCAACCGGACACTATACGAGAGAACATCTATCGCCAAGCCGATAACATCTTCCTCTTCAACTTCACCAACGAAAGGGACCTCGAAACGGTTTCCAGAGCCGCTCGAGTGGACGCTGAAACTGTAAGGTTGATCGCACAGAATCTACCACCCCATTATTGTCTCCTGCTTGGAAAGGCCGTGAAAGATTTTCCAATCGTTGCAAGAGTCAGAGCCCTGGATGTTCAGACAATGGGACAAACAAGATTATTCTTCCAGTAGATAGCTACCTCTATGACCACTCAAGAGCATATCTGCTACTGAAATAACAAAGTTCGATGTTGTTGATAATGCGCGCGCATAGAAGAATCGTCTACTCAAAGAAAAGAGGGGAGGTTGTTGGAGGTGCTTGCGATTTTTAGTCTGGTGTATGAACCGTGATCCATATGCTGGCTGCGTCGTAAGAGTGCTGATGACCTTGCCACATGTATACCATTGTTGGACCAGA
>CAYGAE010000108.1:0-5548 GCA_964347855.1 uncultured Candidatus Bathyarchaeia archaeon | reverse complement strand
TAGAGTTGGATCATCCATCACTGTCACAACATCTGCCCCGACAGTCTCTCCAATCCTATGTTCCAGAATGGAGCTCCCCGCAAGGACGGTATCTGCTTCGCAAGCGTGCCCAAAAGCCTCATGGATGAATATTCCGGTGAGCCGCGGGTCAAGGACGGCCACAAACTTGCCACTGGGCGCTGTTTTCGCCTTTAAGAGTCGAACAGCTTTTTGGGCTGCCTTCACACCTAATTGCGTAGCTCTTTCCGTTTCGATAATTTCGTACCCTCCGGTTCCAGCCTCAATCTCGACTCCTTGCTGCCTTACTCCGCCTTCTTGAGCGAACACGGAGACAACAGCGAGGGCCACGTTTGATCTCGTCTCGACATAGGTCCCATTCGAGTTGCAGACTACCAGGACTCCTGTGGCATCACTGTAGCGTTCATCCGTATTGACGACTTTTGGACTGCTCTCCTGGGCTGATTTGTCCAGTGCCAGTAGGTAGGCTACCTTCTCGTCCACCGGCACGTCCATTACTCGCTTTCTGGCAGGGATTTCAACCGACGCTACTGCTGACTTTGGCAACTTCAATTCAAACTGGTGTTTCATCTTTTGGGGAATCGCTTTCGCCATCTTAACTGCGGTCTTGACCGTCTTTCTCAAAGAACCTTTGTCAAGACTGTTTGCACAGGAGAAGCCCCACGCGCCGTCGATAAACGCTCTTATCCCAGCGCCCTTATTGTGCGACTTCATTAATTGCTTTGTTCTTCCGTTAACAGCTCTTATCGTTGTGCCGACTGTGTCCTGCACTCGTATGTCAACGAATTCGACGCCAAGATCAATCCCATACTGCAAAACAGATTCTAACAGGTCCTTCATTTTCAATCCCTACTCTTTGAAGTACGGTATTACGTTCTCCGCAAACAGGCGAAGCGTATCTTTCAACAGCTCTGGTCTGACAAAGAAATTCACGACGAAGTGCTGGACGCCCGCTTTCACGTATCTTTCTATACCCTCAATAATATCCTCCTCGGTCCCAAAGAAGACTGGCGCCTTATCAAGAATCTCGTCCGGCAGCTGCTTCGCTTTTTCCAGCAGAGCCATCGTATTCTCGGTTTTCATGACGAGATTGAATGTCATGTCAAACTCGTCGGTCACGTCGAAGCCCAACTTTCTGGGTATTCGCGGTCTCGTCAAGAAGTAGATCTTCGCCGGCAACCCAATATTTTTCCTAGCTTCCTCCCGAGTTCCCGCTATAACTGTGAAAGTGAAAAGCGCAGGCTCAATCTTCTCCGGGTCCCTTCCAGCTTTCTTGGCCGCGTCTTTGATATTCGCAAGGCCCTGAGCATACTCATCCGGAAACATACTTGCGGGAACCCAACCATCCCCCAAGTCGGCAACCATTTTCATCGTCATGGGTGAGTTTGCGGCTATCCATATGGGCGGATGAGGTTTCTGAATTGGTTGCGGCTTGAGGAATGCCTCCTTGAACCGATGGTACTTTCCTTCATAATCGACAGAATCCTCCGTCCAAAGTCTCCTAATTAACGTGACTATTTCGCGGGTTCTACCCACCGGCTTTTTCGAGGATATGCCGAACGGAAGGAGATTCATTGCTTCGCCGATACCAACGCCAACCGTGGCCCTGCCGTTTGATATGATATCGCAAGTGGTTACCATCTGCGCTAAGGATGCAGGATGGTGCCGGAAGACGTCTCCAACGCAGGTTCCCAAACGCACTCGTTCAGTTTTTGTCGCAACTGCAGAAAGAACTGTCCAGGCCTCTAAGGCGTTCCACCGCTTAATCCCGAATCCTACGGTGTGGTCTGGCATCCAAAACGAATCAAACCCAACATTCTCAACATAAACCGCCAGCTCAGATATCAGCTCCCACGGATACGGCGAGCATTCAAAACCAAATCGTATCTCGCTGCGCAAGATTCCTCCATCCAGTCGTGTGTCATCGAGATTAAATTTATATCAGCATTATAATACTTTGGGAGCACGTTGTCAAGAGACATAACGGTTCGATGCCTCAACTGCCTCAAAAGGATTCCAGCCCAACCTAACGCAGAAAAGGTCACATGCCCCACTTGCAGGATAACCTTCCGACTTTCCTGGGCCCGACCAGATCAGCCCAAGATTCGAGGAAGGGCATAGGGAGGAAGGAAAATCAGATGCGCAACCGAAAAATAGGCTTCATAGACCTATCCAGAAGAAAGACGATTGCAAAAGAGATCCCCGCGACAATCCGCCGCCTCTATCTGGGAGGAAGAGGAGTTGACATGCACCTCCTCTACAACTATATCAAGCCAGGGATCGATCCGTTGGAACCAGAAAATGTTCTGATTGTAGGGGCAGGCCTGCTTACTGGTGTTCCAGCTTTAGGATCAGGGAGATGCGACATTGCCGCGAAATCTCCTCTAACGGGCGCTGTCGGCGATTCCAACATGGGCGGCTTCTTCGCTCCTGAACTGAGGTTTGCTGGTTTCGATCATCTGCTAGTCAAGGGGAGGGCAGAGAAGCCGGTTTATCTCTGGATTCACGATGGAGAAATCGAAATCAAAGATGCTTCTCAACTCTGGGGAAATGATACCTTTGAGACCCAGACTGCCATTAGAGAGAGCCACCAGGATGACGAAGTCGAGTGCATGGTGATCGGCATAGCTGGCGAAAATCTGGTTAGATTTGCGAACGTGATGACTGGAATGAAGAATTCCGGAGGCAGAACCGGAATGGGATGTGCGATGGGGTCTAAAAAGTTGAAGGCAATAGCAGTTAGAGGAACCTTGGACCTAGAATTTGAACACCCGGACAAGCTTCTGGAATACTGCAAAGAGATGAATGATATGATTATGGGGACACGGTGGGCCAAAGCCCAGTCACGGTGGGGCACAATGATCATCTACAGCAACACAAACACGACAGGGCTGATACGGTGCCGAAACTTTCAGTACAACCGAATGGAGAAAGGCGACGTCTTAGAATGCGAAAACATGGACAAGTATTCTGTTGGCATGGCTGGATGCTACGGATGTCCGCTAGACTGTCGCCACCGATACGTCCTGACAGAAGGCCTTTACGCTCCTCTCTACGGAGAAGGCCCCGAATACACGTCTCAAGGCGCCTTCGGAACCCTACCTGACTGCCCAAGCCTAGAAACAGTCCTCAATGCTAATCACCTAGTCAACAAGTACGGATTGGATACGCTGGAAACAGGAAACATCATCGCATGGGCCATGGAACTCTACGAGAAAGGAATAATCGATAAGAAGACAACAGATGGATTGCAGCTTGAATGGGGAAGCAGCGAAGCCCTAATCGAAATGATCCAGAAAATCGCCAAGCGTGAAGGGTTTGGAAACACACTAGCAGAAGGCATGAAGCCAGCTATAGAAAAGATCGGGAAAGAATCGGAATATTATGCTATTCAGGTAAAGGGGATGGGCAACCTCCACTCGGATGAGAGACCGACTCCAAGCTTTGCCTTGGGAATAGCCACATCAACTAGAGGAGCCGACCATCTCAGAGGCCGTCCAGCAATCGACCTCTATGGACTGCCTGAAGAACTGCTTGAAGAGATCTATGGCGGCCCCGTATCCAACGACTACACCTCCTACGAGAGAAAAAGCCGCATGGTCTGGTGGCAGGAGATTCTCTACGCCGTCGTTGATTCGCTTGGCTTGTGCAAGTTTCAGACGGTCTTCTGCGCCGTACATGCACCGAAATTCGAGGAATGGGCGAACTTGATCCATTATGCTACAGGAATGAAGCTCTCCAAAGAAGCCTTGCTGACCATTGGAGAGAGAATCTACACAATTGAAAGAATGTTCAATATCCGAGAGGGATTTTCACGAAAAGATGACACCTTGCCGGAACGCTATTTTACGGAGCCGACTCCAGTTGGGTTTCCTGTAGCAAAAGGTAAGAAGATTGACAGGAGAAAATTTGAAAGAATGCTAGATGAGTACTACGAACTTCATGGATGGGATAAGAACGGCAATCCCAAGCAGGAGACGCTGAAGAAACTGGGCTTAGACAAGGAGCCATCTAACATACTCTAACGGGATGACAACCGATGCAGAAGATGTTGTTGGTAGACCCAGAAAAGTGCACGGGATGTAACCTCTGTGAAATAGCATGCTCAATAAAAAACGAAGGCGTATGCAACCCAACAGCCTCACGAATTCACATCGTAAAGTGGATGAGATCTGGAGTTTACATTCCAATGGTCTGCCAACAGTGCGAGTCGCCCGTATGCCAAACGGTCTGTCCCATGGATTGTATCCAGCGAGACGCTCAAACAGGGGCAATGCAAATCGACTACGACAAATGCGTCGGATGCAGATTGTGCGCAGTCTTTTGCCCTTTCGGAGGAGTGGGAATCGACGCCAAACGAAGACGAGTCATAAAATGCGAATATTGCGGAGGAGACCCTGTATGCACCAAATTCTGCAGACCAGAGGCTCTGCAATACGTTCCAATGACTCAAGTAAACTTAATGAAGCAACGTACTGCCGCCAAAAAACTCTCGGAACTAATCGAAAAGATGATAGCTCCACCCTAAGCTACGTCACAGTTACCCTTGAAAATCTCGATCATTCACCTTGTTTCAGTTTCCCCAAACCTTCTAAATAGGTGCAATGCTCGCGAAACCCCAATCTCCTATAAATCTTGATGGCAGGTGTATTATCGCTGGCCACGTTTAAAATGACATCGTTATAGCAGGTTAAAAGCTCCTTTACAACTTGACTAGTACAGATAGTTGCGTAGCCTTTCCTCCTATGTGATGGAAGTGTAAAGATGTTTCCCACACAAGCCAGACCATAAGAGGAGGAACAAACATGCGTTCCTGCCACGGAAACAAGCGTGTTATTCTTCTTCAACCCATAATACACACCGGAGGCCAACATATATGAACGAAAGAAGGTTTCTGATTGGGATGCGTACAGTTGTTCTAGATCCATTAGATCTCCGGGATTCATTTTGGTTGCTTTGCCAGCGACGGGTTTGAAGGACTCTTTGGTGACTACCATACGTTTCATGTTCCGTAGTCCACTAAAGTAATAGTACCTTCTCACAATTTCGAGATGGGTGATGGGAATATGAGCATAGACCTCTCTGGGAACATCAGCGGTTTTGAGAATTCTTTCTACGCCGAAGGGTGTTCCGATGGTAATCTGTGTTGAGGGCTGAAGCCCTTTGAAATACAAACAAAGTGAGATGATATCGTTGTTTCTATGGGCAGTATACCAATCGCATAGTGGAAACATTTCTGGTTCTAGATCACAGATAGCGTAGCCTGCCCAAATGCGGTCTGTCTCTAGAAACGAGTGGATTTGATCCTTATCAGTTTCTTTACGAATCGGGATTTTCCTTTCCATGAATTAACGACCGCTTCGTCTTGAACTTAGCGAAACGACGTCGAGCATGATCAACGGTTTTCCGCTCGCATTTACGACTCCGTGTAGGGTGTTTTCAGGAATTAGTATTATGTCTCCCGCTCTAAGTGTCTGTTCCGCTTCTCCAATTGTGACCAAGGCTTCGCCTTCGATAACGTAGTAGATAT
>CAYGAE010000107.1:0-5551 GCA_964347855.1 uncultured Candidatus Bathyarchaeia archaeon | reverse complement strand
TATTTGGATGATGGCGGATGTTACACAGGGAATCCAATGGTATGTATAAGCGGTTGCAATGAATAGTAGAGGGATCATTTGCCACAGGGGATATTCTTTTCTTTCTTTCCATAGACCATAGGCGATTAGTGGGAAGAACGAAAACGCGTTCGCCAAGGTAAAGGCTAGCGGAAAGGCGTTATGCACCATGAGAATTCCTAAAACGCTCAATCCGAACAAAACCCAACAGAGAAGAACCAAAAGTGGCACTACAATATGAACCAGGTAAATCGACACATCAATCTTCTTTCGTAAACCTACCCTGGCCTTCCAAATTCTTGGGCTGAGCACATAACGTGCTAGCGTTTGAAGCGTTCCCCAAGCCCATCTTTCCCTTTGACGGAACATGGTTGACCAGGTTTCTGGTCCTTCTTGGTGTACGGCTGTTGAGCCGATATAACGGTTTTCCCATTTTTTCGTGATTAGTCGAATACCCATATCAAGGTCTTCGGTCAGAGAATCCTTTCTCCAATATTCCTCCAGATTCCTTAGGGCAGCGGTGTCGAGAGCCGTGGCCCTTACAAACTGCCCGTTGCCCCCGAGGGCGACAGATCCCTTGAAAATCGTGCGTGCAAACTGCGCTACTCTGGCGAAGGTTAAGAACTCCACGTCCTGCAACTTAGCTAAGAAGGATCTCTTGCGATTTTTTATGCGAACGAGGGTTTGGACGCCGCCCACGCGTGGGTCATTGAATTGAAAAGACACTTTCTTGAGCATGTTGGCGTCAGGGGCTGCGTCCGAGTCGAATACTCCAATTATCCAGCGATACCTGGGCCTAATTTCGAGACCTCGCCAAGTGAGAAGAAAATTGGCAAACCCAGTGTTCAAGGCAGAACTCTTTCCCCCACCACCATCCTTCCGTGGGACGTTGATCAACATCAAATGAGAGTGCTGTTTCTGCAGATCTCGAACGATCTGTTCTGTGTTGTCTGTAGAACCATCGTTTACCACAATTACTTCGAAAAGTTCAGAGGGATAATTGAGGTTTAGGATATTCTCCAACGTTTCTTGAATGACATCTTCCTCGTTGTGAGCGGGAACAACGATACTGAAGTAGTGAGCTACATCCTCGCCATCCTCAACCCGTCCTGTACCGAGCACGAACATCAGAAAAAGATTGTACATAGTACACGTTACCACAAAGTAGAGGGTTAGGAAGGTAGTGTCAAGAACGAGGCCTGGAATAAGAAGGCTCAGTCCAAGTGTTGCTCCTAGAATGAAGAGTGGGGCTGCCAGGCTTGTTCCAATCGCTACTAGCGTGTAGGTTAGTGGAGCGATTGGTCCTGTGAATAGAGTGTTAGTCATCTTTGCCCCCTTTCACCACGGATACGCTTTCATCTGCCTTCCCTATCTGAAAAGCTCCACCAGTTTGGTTCAATACGACTGAAGATTTCGAATACAGCCCGCCTTCCACAACCACATTTTCCGCGATTTCGACAATTCCATCCGATTCTAATGACCCGTGGATAACGGTATTCGGACCGATGATGACTTTGCCCCCGGAAATGACATTTCCGTCGATTGTTGTGTTGGCGCCGATCATAATGTCTCTCAAAGCCTTTACCTTTCCCGAAATTCGGCACCCTGGACCGATTCTTAGATTGCCTTTAACCACAAGAGTTTCGAACACGGTCGTTCCCGGAGGAATCTCTGCATCTCCAACTACGGCAGTAACACCGTCTCCAGCATAGAACGCTTCACCAACGACGTTCATCGGAAATCTCATCGTAGCTTTCGCAGGCGACGGTTTCGGGAGTACTGGTTCGCTGTTGATCTTTTCCATTGGTACACGGGGGATATGTTCCATGGGTTCGTTGATGGAATCCTCCGTAGGCTTGGTTGTGTTCTTGTCTAGGCGTTTGTCTGGAGGCTTCTCTGGGCTTATCTGACCGGTGATCCCGTCAATTTTCAAAGTCGCCATTTTCCTCGTCTTGATATTTCGAAAGGTAAGATAGTACATTGGAAGGTATACCACGGTGCGTTCGTTGACTTCAAAGATTTCCTTTGTAACCACAACGTCGGAAGGTCTGTTGACGATTTTGGATCGGAGAAAATCTATCTCTTCTTCACGAGAGATTTCGAGCTCTCCCACCTTTACACCAATTTCCGCTAGCTCTTCTACACGTTGTTCTTCAGAAGGAGCAACGGGGATTATTTCAGGTGCAACTTCGCGACCGCTCTTGTCAAGAACGAAATACGTCTCATCCTCATGGTGAAAACGTGCTTCTCCCTCAAACTGGACCACCTTGAGGGCAGTTGGAACGTGACCGCTGAAGGGCTTAGGCTTGAATGCGCTCCCAAGAAAAGCGACTTCTGTAGCATCTTCATCAACCTTAACTGTGAAGTCTCGCTTCACGTAATAATCTACAGCATATTTTCCGGCCAGGGTGAGGTAGGGTTCATAGTATTTTTCAATAGAAACAACCTGTACTTCTTCAGGTCTAGGTTTCAGAAACCGCATCTTAACAAAGAGCTTGCATTTCAGCTTCTCTCCCAATTGTCTTACCATGTTGGAATAGAGGCGTGACCTCAAAAAAACGGTCTTTCTATCCACAATCTTTGTTGGCAATATCGAAATGGGTCGCCTTTCTCTTAGTTGATGGTCAAAGCTCAAACGTGGTGGGACGATATATTGCCCTTTCAGAACACTTCTGAAGGCCCAAGCATCTAGGATGAGCGTTGCTCCAAGAATCATGACTGCAAATCCTGCAAATCCAAGAATATAGCGAGAATAACCGCCGAGCAAATGTTGCATACCCGTCCACTCAACCCACTGAAATAGAGCCATGGTGGCAGCTACAAGACCGACGACAAGGGTGATGACCCCAAGGACAAACTTTACGTTAAGACGTTGAATTTTCTGTCCCATTCTTGTACCCCTAAGGGTGAAAGCAGTTTTTCTCAGAATGACTCCTTAGGCAATGCGCGCGCCCTCCGTCCATTCTCAGCACTACCCATAGTTCTTCATCGATTCTCTACTTCCTTACTTTTAGGTCGGGCTTAGATTTGATTCAGAATATAATAATGGTTTATGAATCCTTGATTCAGATGTTGGATATGCGATCTGATCTGATATGCAATCTGTTTCACTGACGAGGAGAATCTTAAAAACAAGATTCCTTCTATGTAGAGAGAAGACCAGGCGCATGAACTGGGGGTGTGACATGATTGGAACTGTACCTTCTAAGCAACGGATCCTTCGCGTTGGACAAAAGTTTCCTTGTATACGCGAAGTATCAAGGACAGAAATATGAAGCAGCACTGAAACCCTTGTTGGTCATTGCGGATGAAGAAAATATTCTTGTAGACACTGGAATCGGAGAGTTACCAGAAAAACATAGACGGTTCCACAGGATAAAGAGAAAGCCTGATCAAACCTTAGAAGCGCAGTTGCAGAGGCACAACCTGAGGCCAGAAGATATTAGCGTGGTTGTCAATACGCATTTACACTTTGATCATTGTGGCAACAACTTGGTCTTCAAAAAGGCGAAGTTCTATGTGCAGGCTGACGAGCTTCGTTACGCTTATGCTCCGGACAGGTTTCAAAAAGGGGCGTATATTAGAGGGTTCTTCGATGTGGGTGTCGACTATATTCCTTTACATGGAAGGTATCAGCTAACCGATGACGTAGTTCTTGTTCCTTCCCCCGGGCATTCCATTGGGCATCAGTCAGTCATAGTTAAGGGGAAAGGCAAGAATTACGTGTATTGCGGTGACGCTGCACCCCTTCGAGAAAACTTGGAGAAAAGAAATATTCCTGGCGTCCTATACCGAGCGGACCAAGCCTTGAAATCGATCGACAAACTCAGAAACATAAAAGACGCAGCCTACATTTACTCCCACGACAATGAGCAGACAAGCTTCTAGCTGAATGGTAACAGTCACGGTGGCCTAAAGAAGTATCTGGGCCACGTGGGCCATTGGGAAGGCAGTGTCTTGTCGAAATCTACCTCTAAGTCCATGCCAACCTTGATCTTTTCTGGCTTGACTTCTCGAATCATTCCTGGCAGTTTCAATCCATCTTGTAGTCTCACGATCCCCACAGCGTATGGTATCATTGACTGGAACTGCGGGGGTGAAACGTGGATCACCGTGAAAGTGAGTAGTTTTCCTCTCTTTCTGAGCTCAGTCCATTCGAACTTGGTGGCGAGACAATTGGGGCACATGGGTCTAGGTGGCAATAGCAGAGTTCCGCAGTTGCCACATTTTGCGGCCATCAACCTCCCGTCATTCACAAATTCGTAGAAGCTTTCTATCGTGAATGGGTGTGCCTCTGTCAAGCTTATCCCCTTCTGTAGATATGCACTGTTGCTGTGGCTCCAGAGCCGCCCACATTGTGAGTTAAGCCCATCTCAGCTCCGTTAACCTGTCTTTTCTCAGCTTGTTCTGTTAGTTGCAGGTATATTTCGCAGGCTTGAGCCGTCCCGGTCGCCCCGACAGGATGCCCCTTGGACTTCAGTCCTCCACTCGTGTTGACCGGGAGCCTTCCTTCGAGCGTAGTTGTACCCTCTTCTACGAGGGTTCCGCCTTCCCCCGGTCTACAGAAGCCGAGGTCTTCGTATGCTATGATTTCAGCTATTGTGAAACAGTCATGAACCTCAGCAACATCCAAGCTACGGTGGTCTATGCCAGCCATTTTGTAGGCTTCCTGCCCTGCGAGTTTGGCTGCAGCCAGGGTTGTGAGGTCTTTTCTTTCGTATAAGCCGATGGCGTCGCTGGCGTGTCCCGAACCTATGATATGCACTGGGGTGTCCGTAAATTTTTTGGCTAATTCTGGTTTCGTCATGACTAGACAGCTGGCGCCGTCGGTTATGAGGGAGCAGTCGTAGAGTTTTAGGGGCCAGGCAATCACTCTGGACGACATGGCTTTTTCTAATGTTACTTCCTTCTGCATGTGGGCTTTAGGATTCAAGGCCCCGTTGTGATGATTCTTTACGGCCACCATGGCCATCTGCTCTTCAGTTGTACCATACTTGTGCATGTGAGCTGTCGCCAGAAGAGCGTACAGTCCCGGAAAGGTTATACCATGCCATTGCTCGAAGGGGAAGTCGGAGGCCATAGCTAGGAACTCGGTTGCTTCTGCCGTGGTTCTGTTGGTCATTTTCTCTACTCCTCCAACCATTACTACGTCGTGCATGCCAGACAGCAAGGCGTAGATTCCGAGTCTCAGGGCGGTTCCTGACGAAGCACATGCTGATTCTGTCCTCACTGCAGGCCTTGGTAGTAATCCTGCCCAGTCGCATACTGTTGGACCTGTGTGTCCTTGATGTTCGTAGGATTCACCCATATGACCCACAATCAGGGTTTCTATGTCCGTTTTTGGGTCTAGGTTGGGGCATCTTTCAAAGGCTTCTTTGGCGGCTTCTGCGAAGAGTTCTCTTCCATATATGCCTTCTCTTCTTCCGAACTTGGACAATCCTGCCGATACTATGGAAACTAGTGGTCTACCTGTCAAAGGCTGTGCCTCCAATCTGAGGGTATATCATCTGATGAAGTTCAGTAATATAATTCA
>CAYGAE010000106.1:0-5594 GCA_964347855.1 uncultured Candidatus Bathyarchaeia archaeon | reverse complement strand
TGCTGTTCCTGCTGGGAAATAGTGGTTTTGTGTCTGTCTGAGTGATGTCAGCCTATTCAGATCTTAGATATGAGGCAATTCTTTCTCATTGCGCGCGCGCAAGGGTAAATTACGATAGCCTTCCACGTTTCTCAGAAGAACTAGTACGCGTTGCTTCCGTTTAAGATCAAGTCAATTTGCACACGAATCTTAGCGATTCCCGAAGCTTTTGCTTATCTATATGTTTATCTAATTATACGGTTTTTCCGTAGTTTTTGCTTAGGTCGAACAGGTCTGAAGCATCAACTTTGCCGTCCCAGTTGAAGTCGCAGTTTGGATTCCAATCTGGTTTTGAGGATTCAGAACCATATACTACACTCAAGTCAAACAAGTCGGAAGCGTTAACGGTTCGGTCACCATTCACGTCACCCGGAATTTTGTTGCTGAAGAAACCGTGCCCTATGTGGTCGGGCATTGATTCGGCGTCCACTATG
Source organism: uncultured Candidatus Bathyarchaeia archaeon (assembly GCA_964347855.1). Lineage (GTDB taxonomy): Archaea > Thermoproteota > Bathyarchaeia > Bathyarchaeales > Bathyarchaeaceae > CAYGAE01. The sequence continues at coordinate 5,121 of CAYGAE010000106.1, read as the reverse complement.
ATGGGAGGATCCCACCATGGGTCGTAGGGCCATCCCCAGAGTTTGGTTTCGGGTCCAAGGGTTATATTGGAGGTTCCATAACCCACCACCATGAAGGTTACATTGGCCAGTGTTCCGGGCCCCCATACCGATGGAATCGGACCAACAAAGGCGGTGATTAGCGCGGCCGTCAGTGACAGCGTGCCTTCGGTGTTGTCGAAGGTTCCAGGAGTGAACATAACCAAGGGAGATTTGTATGTTGTTATGATATCTCCGTTGGTGACGTTGATGCCGTGCAGGATGCTGGCGTTGTAGCTCGAGGTGAACTGGTAGGCGCTGATGAGTCCGGTGTAATTCGTTTTTATTGAGACTGTGACGTTGTTGCCAGGCATTACATTTTCAACGATCGGTGGGTCCACGTAAATGGCGGGGTATTTAGCTACGATAGCGGAAACAAAATCAATCTTGAACGCTAATGTTAACATACCTATTAACAGCAGAGTCAGCATCATTCCTGATACTGTTTTCTTCTTCACTCTAATCGAATATAACTATCATACAACCAATATTTAGCATGTGCGCCCATCTAGAAGTCTGTGCTGCTATTCCTTCTATGCGCCGACACCTTTTGCGCGCGCAAGTTTCAGAGAGAGAATTTCATGCAAATGGGATGTAAATGAGCTTGGTCGTTGAGCTTTTCAGCGGGTTTGTGTGTGTGAGAGAGAATATGAGGCAAATAGGTTTCTATTAGACTTGGTTGTCCTAGGTTTCAGTGGGGACGGCGTGCGGTTGCTTTATGTAGATGAGGGCTTGTTTCAGGTTTGTCTTCATTTTGTACTTGTTTTGGAAGAATTTTAGTACGTTCCAGATGTCTCTGCGTAGTAACGGCTCTGCGTTTGGGTGTTTGCGAGTTACATACTGGGGCCAGTCTATGATAAGTATATGCATGTTTGGTTGCAGGATGACATTATAGGGACTCAGGTCTCCGTGGATTATGCCTGCCTTTTGGTAAGCTAGACGGACGTTGACAAGGATTTCTTCTAGCGTGGCGTCTGGATGAGGAATTCCTTTGTGGTGGTATAGTTCTGCGCCTTCTATTACGCTCATGACCAGGAGGTGGCGGTTTTGGGCTATTGGTTCCGGCACTGCTACACCGTGGGGGTGGAGAAACTTGAGAGCTTTGTATTCCTTTTTTGCTGCGATTGTAGATTGCTGGTGCCAGTCTGGGGTGTATTGATAGGTAGTGATGTATCCGCGTTTTCGTTTAGTCTGTTTGAAGCTTGTTCTGCCGACGCGGTGAAATTTTACTGCTACTTGTTCGTCTGCAGGTGTGAGGGCGTCATAGATGTCCGCTTCTTTGCCCACGCCTAGAGTCTTCTTTCCGAAAGCTTCGAGGATATCAGCCTTTACGAGGTGGTTTATGGCAAGGGTGTCGTAGCCTGCTGTTGTTAGGTGGTAGCCTGTGTAGGCACCAGTGTAGCAGGTGATGAGGCGTTTCTTTTCTAGGCGTGGTAGCCTAAACGTGACTTCCTGCTGGGGAAGTTTCGCTATTCTTGCGATTACGTCCTGTGGGACGTTCTGGTATTTCTTTGCCTGTTTTTCGATGGCGCGAAGGATTTTGAGGTCTTGGAGTTTGAGTTTGCGGTAGGTTTTGACGGCAACATCCACGGCAGACATGACTAGAGACTTAGTGGGATAGATATCATTTAAGGAGTTTTATGCCCACCATATCCAACGTTAGTGTTGTGTTATGGTCTAAAGGGTCTTGGGCTGTATTGCGAGCGTGTACTGACGCTTCAAATGTGGGGATGTTGGGTACGCAGTACAGACGCCACTTTGTTCAAAGACTCGTATTCCTTGTCGCCCAGAAGCACAAAATCTTGAAATTCACAAGTTTCATTGGGCAATAGTAGAACTCTGGAGATGACGAATAACTCCAGCATGGTTGTTCCTATGTCCAACGAAAGAATCATCGACTTTGCTGTGTTTCCAACAATTACTCCAAGTGATTGCTTTTTGTTCCTGTTGACTATGACTGCCCACCCTTCTTCTGGTTCTACACGGGAGACTGCGAATCCTTTGGCCCGTTTGAAACGAAAAATCTTCTCGCCTCTCGGAAAGATCACGTCGTTCTCTTCGAAGACTCCACCAACGTTTGGGGAAATCCAGATGCAATTGTCGAATCTGAAGCTTGCCGATGAAGGGTTTTCGAATCTACGCTTAATCTTGATGATATTGCTCAAGGGTAGAGTTAGAAAAGCGACCGATCCTAGAATTCCTCGCATTTCTTCTTGTTTCTTTGCTTCGTAGGTGAATTGGACGCCCTTCCAAAGTCCTTCTTCGATCGGTTCTGCCTTGAAAGCCTCTTCGTGGGTCTTTGACTTCTGGAAGTTGAATTCTTCGTCCAAATATAATGCCCTTATTCCACCGGTGTAGTTTTCCAGAAACACCTTTGTCTGTATCTGCGGAAAGCTGGTGCCCAATTGGTTCAGTGTTGAGTCTTTTCCGAGGAAGTATAGGCATCCTGCGAAGTCGGCACTGGCCTTGAATTGTAGTTTACTATTCGAAATCTTGAAGATGTTTTTGTTCTGTTCTTCTTCGGTGGCAACCTCGGTTGAGGCCTGGGTTCGTTTGGAGATGAGGTAGAGGTCTAATGGGAAGTCAACTTCTTGGTTGGAAGCGGAAAATTTCAAAGCGCCGCTGAACGTTCCCAACTCCGCGTCAGATGGAGGAGTGATAGTTATTTTTTCAGTGAAGGGGTTGTTTGCCTTTACATTTTCGATTTTTATTTCTTTTGGCTGAACTTTCCACCCTTTAGGGGGAGTGATGACCAGCTTGCCGGTGGCTGGTTTGTTTCTTGTGTTGACCACCATGAGTTGCGTCTTCAATTCATGATTGTCGAACAACAAAGTGTCAGCTACTTTTACGTCAAAGAGTGGTTTTGCTTTAGCGGGAGGCTTCTCTTTTAAGAGCAACATCTTGCCTATGAGAGATTCGTATCTACTTCTAATGGTCTTCCAGTTTCCTTTGGCAATAACATAGTAAAAAGCGGACGTAGAGACCGCCTTTCCTGGGTTAATATCTCCCAGCTCGTATTCTGGTCGAAAGTAGGTTCCGCCTTCAGCTCTGATTTTGGAAAGTTTGTCTTTGGACCATATTTGACCGAAACAGTAGTTTTGAATGCGATCTTCCAAGCAAGCCCACGATTCTGCATATTTATTTGGGTCTGTCGGTAAGTCGGATTCTGAGACGGGGAATCCTATTGTTTCATGTTCCAGAATCCCCGTGTCTAGTGGAACGACTAGTTTCGGGTAGATGTTTCCGGAGGTCCTCCCGAAGATTCTCGCCTTCACCTTATGGGTTACTTCGGGGTTAGTATTGATGACTTTGATTTGGTCTTTTATCATTGAGATCCCAGAGTAGAAGGTCAACGTCCGCACCACTTTGACTCCAGGTTTGTCTTGGTGCATTCGAGAGAGAATCAGTTGAAGCCCTTCCGGTCCTTCAGCCAACTCGTATTCATGGTCAACGGGCCTAGTGAACCCAAAGGGAGGGCCGACTCCGATTCCGCCGCGAGTCAATATTTTTTGGGGTCCTAATGAAGAGCCCTTGAAAGTGATTTCGAGCAGTGCTCCACGCAGACGCATTGAGGCCATAACGTCCTCGTTTTCAATGATTATTGCCTTTCCCTGTTTTGTTTCCTCGACGTAGGAGACTGTGCCACCCGGCATCAAACATTTGATATGAATAGTATTTACCTTGGTCTCGATTTCTGAGTTCTTGATCTTCCCCTTCGCAAACACTTTCAAGGGGATTACAGATGTTGGCTGATCTCTCAGCAACTCTACTTCAATCTTGAAGCCAGCGTGACTCTTCGGTAGTACTTCTACCGGAACTGTGTGCTTCTTGAGGAAAAGCCTCTCTTGCTCATCAACTAGACAGATGTTTCCGGCAAAAGCGTCTGCCGAGTTGTTGTATACGTTAAGTTGGATTGCTCCTCTCATTCCTGGAGTGGTGACTATAGATTCGGGGTGGGTTTTGAATTCTAGAGGAGGAAGTATACGCATTCCCACTTCTAGGGGGATCAGTTCACCGTTAATGATGAGGTTTGCTTTGATGGTCTTCTGTTTCTGTTCAATGTTTGGAACTTCTATTTCCGGACTCACTACAAATCGGCTGCTAAGCTCGAGGGACTCTCCTTGGTTGACGGTGAAAGACTGTTGAGGCTGTTTCGTGAAATTTAAGCCTTCGAATCCTGAGAGAAACACTGAGCCTTGGATGCTGTTCTGTGTGTTGTTCTCGATCTGTATGGTAAGGACCTCTTCGACACTGGCTATCACCTTGTGGTCTTTCAGCCTGGTGACAATAGCCAAGCGTTCGTTGTCCATGGTGCGTTCGATTCCCATGATGGACCGGCCGTATCTGTCAATCCAGACCTTCAAGTTGTCTCCGTCTTTGGAAAATTCGTACATGAATACGTCCATTTCTCCGAGTTTTATCTCATCAGGAATGAGTTCTAAATCGCGTTTCTGGGCGGAGTACCAGTCACACTTTGCTAGGAATTCCTTTGTCAGAGGGAAGTTTTCAATTCCTGGAACATAGTCTTGCATTCTGACGCTGGTTTCCGGTAGCCAGAACATCCCGCATTTCTTGTACAGAGGCACGGCTCTGAGGTTTCCAGCCCATGTATCGAGGTCAACCCGTCTAAGGTTTTTTTCCGCTGCTATTTGGAGAGCCCTGAGGATCAGGGCCTTTCCGTGTCTCTTGCCAAGATAGTCTGGGTGCACCCCAAAGAGACCTATGTATGCAGCTTCGGGATCCTCATAGTGAGGATGAAGGGTACAGATTCCGGTAAACTTACCCTTATGAGTCGCGATTAGGATGGCAATGTTTTTGATCGCGATGGGAAAGGAGTCGAGTATCCTTTCAGCTGTATATGGGACTCCGCCGGTGAACCCTCCGGGCCACAGGCCCTCTCTATCAAAAGAATTGAAGAGCTCGGCCAGTTTGGAAGCGTCTTCTCTCTTAAACTCGATTATTGTCGGCTTTTGGCTTTCCGCGTTGTTCATGGAGTCAGCTATCCTGGTTTTTATGGTGAACCTTCAGTCACTAAACAATAACGAGATTAAAACCTTTCGATGC
>CAYGAE010000105.1:0-5635 GCA_964347855.1 uncultured Candidatus Bathyarchaeia archaeon | reverse complement strand
GAGCGCGTCAGCTCGATAACACCTGCCTTCGAGGCGTTGTAGTCGGCGTAGAAAGGGTAGCCCACTATTCCATTGGTTGAGCCCATGTTCAGGATAACACCACCATCGCCGGCCAGCATAAGCCGAGCAGCCTTTTGAGCGACGAAAAACATTCCGTTGAGGTTTATATCTATCACCTTGCGCCACTGCTGCGGCGAGATGTCTATGAAGGCTTGTCGAACACTTATGCCCGCATTGTTGATCAGCACGTCTAACCCCCCTAGGAGTTCATCGAGTTCGCCGAAGGCGTGTGCTACGGCATCGGCTTCCGACACGTCAGCGCTAATGCTGCCACTTAGCGAGGGCATTGTGTCCTCAACGCGAGTGAGTGCCTCATCATTGCAGTCCAGCACGACGACGCGAGCGCCTTCGTCCAAAAACCGTTTCGCTGTGACCGAGCCGATGCCACCAGCTCCACCAGTGACGAGAACTCGTTTACCTTTCAAACCGCGCATAATCTATCTCCTCATTTTGATCCTGCCAGTCCACCGCCATCAACTACTAACGCTATGCCGGTGACAAACGACGAGGCGTCACTGGCCAAGAACAGTGCTGCCTGAGCGATCTCTTCCGGACGACCAACTCTCTGCAACGGACGCCTCGTGCATTCAGTCAAGAACTGGTCGATAGGTCTACCAAGTTGCCGGGCTTCCTTGCGTAGCATGGCTGTGTCCGTATCACCGGGGCAAATGCAGTTGATGCGGATATTTTGCGCACCGTGGTCAAGAGCCATGGCTTTTGTCAGCAGCACTACCGCGCCCTTCGACGCGCAGTATGCAGCTGCTTCCCGTCCACCGACGAGACCCCATCCTGATGCGTTGTTGATGATCACGCCACCACCCGTTTCAGCCATAAGGGGGATAGCGCATTTTGAAAGTAAGAAGGTTGACTTGACGTTGGTGGCCATCACTCTGTCCCATTCTTCTTCGCTTGTCTCTAGGACTGAAGTGCGTTGGATGATGCCTGCATTGTTGAATAGAATGTCCAGTTTGTCTAGTTGTTCAACAGTCTGTTGTACAGCTAGCTGGCAGTCCGCTGCTTGGGTCACGTCGGCGCGCACAAATATAGCCTTTCCACCTTTGTCGACTATCATTTGTACTACGGCCTTCCCTGCAGGTTCCTTTACATCGACGACTGCCACTGCCGCGCTTTCTCGGGCGAAGAGCAGCGACGTCGCTCGTCCAATGCCTGACGCGCCACCGGTGATCAGAGCAACCTTCCCATTTAGTACACCGTGAGATTTATGTTCAACAAGGTTTGGCATTGATTAAGAACCACCTTTGTGAACATTAAAGGTTAACGTTATCATACGCGCTCGTTCTGCTTGCTTTGTTCCGATATGCCCTCCATGTCATCGCCCATTGCGATGAGTCGTCTAATGGTGCGTGGTCAATTTTGTGAATTGTGCTGTTGTGAGGCGCGGTTTTAACCAGCTTCGGGTTCGTGTACGCCTCGCTAGATACGTGTCTAAGTATCTCAATGTATTCATCGAGATCAGCCTTCGAATACGACTCGGTTGGCTCAAGGGTGCAAGGTTGTGGAACTATCCATGGGTGATGGCTAGTCCAGTAATGGACACCGAAGTCTGCCGTTCTAAGTCCGATCTCCTCAGAATGAACGCCTGTGTCTTTCCTCAGTTTCTTCCAGCTATACCTGACCTGTTCAATTCGACGCTTGCCTTTGGCGAAGGGGGCACTAAGTCCTGGTATCTCTAGCAGCTTATCAAGCAAATAATTGTTGTTAAGAACAGCTACCTCAGCGACCGCTTTCAGACCCTCTGCGCCAAGATTCATCACCCATGCATATGCCTTTACCACCACTGGCACAGCTCCGTAAAATGATCTCACTTTTCCGATACTCTCAGGTCTATTGTAGTTCAGATGGTACTCACCATCGTCAAACTCGATTACTGGAGTTGGTAGGAATTTTGCGAGTTCTTTGGTCACGCCAATGGCGCCGACTGCTGGTCCACCACATCCATGAGGTGCTGAAAATGTCTTATGCAAATTGAAGTGACATAAATCAAATCCAGCCTCCCTCGCTCTAGTTATACCTAGTATTCCGTTTGCATTTGCTTGGTCATAGGAGTTCAATCCGCCTGCCTTGTGCACGACTTCCGTGAACTCTTCAATTTTCGGATTGAAGATTCCTGTGTCCTCCGGGTTTGTGATCATTAGCCCTGCCGTGCGTTCTGAAACCGCCGCTTTCAATGCCTCCAGATCAGGATACCCGTCCTCGTTAGGATAAAGGGTTACAATTCTGAACCCTGCTGTTTTGGCACACGCCGCATTTGACGGATGAGAAAATACTGTGGTGATAATCTCATCTCTCTGATCCGCTTCCCCTCGAGCTTCGTGGTATGCCCTTATGATCGAAGCATTCGCGTATATAGCTTGGGAACCACCACCAGGTTGGAGTGAAAACTGGTGCATACCTGAAATCTCTTTGAGGATCTGTTCGAACTTGTACATAACCTCAAGTATGCCTTGAACAGTTTTTTCATCTTGTAATGGATGAATTTCTGCTATTTGGGGCATTCTGGCGAGTTGTTCGTTGATTTTCGGGCTATATTTCATCGTGCAAGTTCCTTGTCCTACGTCAATGTTTAAGTCTGTCCCCAGTGTTTCTTGTGACAACCTGACATAATGCCTTAGTACGCGGGATTGGGAAAGTTCTGGTAGTTTAGGTGGACGTTTCCTTAGCATGTTCTCAGGTATTGTTGACATAACATCCCCAACCTTGTCGTTCACCTCATCCTCAACTTCTGGTATGAGGATGCCTCTCTCTCCTTCGTTGCTCAGTTCAAAAATTATCGGTTCATCCCATCTGGCTTGATGAAACCGTCTTAATTTCGGTTTTCCATCTGCATATCGTTTCTGGGTTATATCTTCCATCTTATTCAACTGCCTCCTTTATCGCATCAACTAGCCCATCAATATCATCCTTAGTATGAACTTCAGTAACGCAGAAGAGTCCGCTGTTTCTCAGTTCAGGGAATTCTTTTGTCAGGTCTTTTCCACCGAATATCTTATGCCTCAGTAGAGATTCATTTATCTCCGCAACTGTCTTACCCGTACCATCAAAGTTCACGACAAATTCTTTGAAATGAGTTGACTTGAAAACAGGAGACTTTGCGCCTTCTATTTTAGATATCTGCAACATCGCGTAACGAGATCTTTGCATTATGCCCTCTCCAATCTCCCGCATACCTTGTGGTCCCATGAGTGCTAAGTAGACACCAGCCGTTATGCCCCATAGAGCAGTGGCTGTACCTACAAACTCTTTGCCTTCCTCTCGCAACGCGAAGGAGGTCCTCTTATAGGCAACGTCTCCAAATCCATATTCTCCTTCGACTGAAGTCGGAGCTATTCCAAATAGCCGAGACGGGTATTCCATGACATACTTCTCTTCATCCCGGGTGGCAATGAATCCAGCATGGCCTCCGCCAAATTGCATATGCATACCCAGCGGCTGTAGATCACCGCATACTATATCTGCTCCGTACTCGACTGGCGGAGCCAAGATTCCCAATGAAATTGGATCGACTCCGACAATTGATATCGCGCCATGGTTATGAGCTATCTCAGAAATAGCATCCCCATGAGCCTCAATAAAGCCGAGGTAACATGGGTTCTCAAAGTAGACGGCGGCTGTCTTTGAGGAAATCTCTGCTTTGAGAGAATTAAGGTCTAGTTGCCCGGTCTCAGAGTCGTAGTCCAACAGTTTGATTCCTATCTTAGGTTTGCAGTAGTCCCTGATTTTCGATAGTTTATCTGCGCTGATCGTTCTAGAGACTAATACTTCACGTCGGCCTGTGATTCTTGATGCCATTCGAATGGAAGTGGCAGCTGCTTGCAGCCAGTCATATGTGGGAACATTCACAACATCCATGTCTAAGAGCTCTCCCATCATGCTTGCGTACTCGAAAAGTGCTTGAAATCTTCCGTGATCATCATAAGGTTCGCCCGCATACGCAGTCAAAAACTCACCTCGCTGATTCACTTCGTCACATACTGCTGGAACATAGTGTTGCCAACATCCAGCACCTAAAAAGTTGAGATATTCGTGGCAGGTCTTGTTTTTTGTGAGAACACCTTCCATGTACCTTCTTAAGGAGTATTCGGACAATAGAGGTCTAGGCAAATTCATGTTTCTCTTCAGCCTAAGTTTTTCAGGGATATCTTCAAAGAAGTCCTCCACGCCGTTTGCTTTAACCTCTTTGAGCATCTGATTCTTTGCTGCGGACACAGAGTTCGGAATGTAAGGGTAAACAGTTGGTTTTTCCTTGGTCATACCTTCTCTCCAGTGACCTTTCCAGTCTGTGATCTAATAAAGTTGCGTGCATAGTTGCTGAAAACCTAGAGGAAGCAAAGAATCTTGTTGAATCAGAATTCGACTACGTGACCGATATAGAAGATAGGAAGTCGTTCAGAAAACGCAAATGACGGGGCCGCTAAATACTCCTAGGGTCCTACAAACCCACACTTGGGGCAACGATATGGTCTGCCAAATTTTCGGCACCTCGAACACCGCCAGATTGTTATTTCACCGCAGCTAGGGCACGAAAATTTCGTTGCTTCCGCTCCCGGAGGAATGATTCGACTGCACGAGGTACAAGTGGGCAACGCAACGTCTTCTCTTTCACCCATGTCAATGCCTCCGAGGAAAGTCGATATAGCTGATACTTCTTTATATGTGCTTCCTCTCAATGAATTTCGAAATCTGGAACACGTCAATCGCGGTGAACAAGATAGGATAAGGAAATGAAAGAAAAGACCGATGTCATCGTAGTTGGAGGCGGTCCATGCGGCTCTTTCTCAGCCCTAACTGCCGCTAAGTTAGGAGCAGAAGTTGTGGTATTTGAGGAGCATGGTGAGGTTGGGGTCCCCCAACACTGTGCGGGGCTTCTGAGCATCAACGGCCTGAAACGTATACCTCTACATTTACCACACAAGGTGATTGAGAATGAGATTAAGGGAGCAGTCTTCCATTCCCCTTCCGGCAAAGAGTTCCGGATCAGACGTACGTCACCAGTAGCCTATGTTGTCAACCGAGAACTGTTCGATAAACACCTCGCCGAACTCGCGGTGAAGTCTGGAGTGCACTACATTTTGAAATCTAGAGTAAAATCGTTTCTCTTTGACGCGAGCTTCGTTTCTGGAGTTGCCTTCGAGAAGGGGGGCGCCGAGACGACTATAGCGTCACGTGTTGTGATTGATGCTGAAGGGTGCTCTTCAGTTCTATTGAAGCGAGGGGGATTGAAAACCCTCGACAAACGCATGGTTGTGAACGCAATCCAAGCCGACGTGGCAGAAGTAGACGACGTCGATTTGAACATGGTTGAAGTCTATCTAGGAAGAGGATACGCGCCGGGCTTCTTCGCGTGGATCATCCCGAGAAGAGATGCCTCAGCGAAGGTTGGGCTAGCCACGAGAATGGGTGATCCAAGAGATTACTTGCATAGGTTCATGAACCGCCATCCCATAGCGTCCAAGAAACTAACGGGCGTCAGGATTCGCAGTATTTCTCTTCACCCAATTCCTCTTGGCGGAATAATTCCAAGAGTTTACTCAAACGGACTTTTGATCGTCGGTGA
>CAYGAE010000104.1:2599-5709 GCA_964347855.1 uncultured Candidatus Bathyarchaeia archaeon | reverse complement strand
CTAACGAAGCCGATTAGTGTTATTCCAGTCCGCTGCGCGATTTCTATTCCAGAGTTGACGGCTGCCGCTATGGAGGCAACTATTGGGATTCTCATCCGGGCTGCCTTCAAGACAATGTCGCCTGTGAGTCTTCCACTCGAGGCTAGAAAGCATTTTTCAAGATCCACGTTTTCCAAGGCTCCAGCTCCGATGATCTTATCCACAGCATTGTGGCGTCCCACGTCTTCGGAAAAAGCCACCAGATTGCCGCTTGTAGAGTAGAGCGCTGCAATGTGAACTCCTCCGGTTTCCCTGAAGGTCTCCGCGAGGGTGTTCAACTCTCTAGTCGACTCGAGAATCGTCTCTGCTTTCATTTTGAATTGTGTAGGGATTCTTCGAAGGTTCAGTCTGTCGAGGAGCTTGGATAAAGGCCAGTAGTTTGGCGAGCCACAAGCTGAGACAATTAACCGCGCAAATGGTTGTGAGACAGCGATTCTCTTTTCAATGTCGACATCTGCTTTCAGCCTTACTGTACACTTACCATCTCTGCGCACAAGAATCCGCTCAATTTCATGCTTTGACTTAAGCACCCCTTCTGAAAGGAGGTGGCCAATTGCGAGTTCCCGCAATTGCTTGGGGGAACAGAGGATGGTCACGTAGCGATTTTGGTTTAAAAAGATGTGAAGTGGCTTCTCTTCTGCCACGAAATCTTTTCTGTGTTCAAGCGTTCCGGTGGATATGTCGATTCTTGAGACCCGGGTTTCCAGCATTATCAGATGACTCCTATGACTTTAGTTGAGACAGAACGTATTGAATAATTTCATCTGCGATATTTACGGTCGTGACCGATTGCAGGCCTCTCCACCCTGGTTGACTGTTCAGTTCCAGAACAACGGGGCCGGTTGGTCCTTCCAAGATGTCTACTCCCGCCACCTTGCACCCAATCACTTGGGCGGCCTTCACTGCAACTTCTTCAAGTTCTTCGTCGAGTTCTATGGATATTGGGTTGGCGCCTAGGCTAACATTTGTCTTCCAAGTCGATGCTACTCGGCGCATCGAAGCTATAACGCGGTCACCTACAACAAAGGCTCGTACGTCAGAACCTCCATGAGGAAGGAACTCTTGGAGATAGAGGACGCCATGGTAGAAAGAGATTGTTCTAAAGACTCGGGTGGCAACATCTGGATCTGCGACTCTAGTTGACCCGACACCCCTCGATCCGAATAGAGGTTTTATCACAATGTCTCCGCCTAACTCGTAGAAAGACTGCAAGGCCTCTTCATGACTTTCTGTTACTACCGTACGTGGAACTGGTACTCCCTCGTCCTCCAAAAGGGTAAGAGCATAATACTTGTCAACTGAACGTTCAATCGACGAAGGCGGGTTTATAATGGGCATCCCTAAACGTTCCAGCCGGTGTAGAAGATCCATTCTGAAGATAATCTCTTCGAGCGACCCCCTTCCGATCGGCCGAGTAATTAGAGCGCTCAGATCTTGGAGGATGTCGATTTCGTCAACAGATGCCTCAGGCTGATGTCGTATCCTAGCAACTATATGGGAAAACCCAAAACATACCGGTGTTATCTTCTGCCGTATCATGGCTTCGCGCAGCTGAGTGGAACACCATCCATTTTCGTTTCTTGTTATGAGTCCAAACTTCACAGTAGTAGCCTCTACAGGAGCCTTTTCAGTCGATGGATAAAAGCCTAGCCCAATTAAAGAGTTAATCGTTCAGTATGCGTAAACTGCATTCTGATTTTGCTAACCGCCGATAAGTTCAAGAGACCCTATCGCGAGACCCTTCTTCACGATAATGATTCGATGCACATGCTTTTTACCATAAACTTAAAACTTGCTTTTCCCAATTATCGTAGTTTATGCGAAAAGAATTACCTCAACAGTTGTTGCGAGAGCTTCTCCAGAATTCCAAACGAAGTGACAGAGAACTTGCGAAAATTCTGGGAGTATCCCAGCCAACAGTCACGAGAACAAGGAATAGACTTGAAAAGAACGGAATGATTCAGGATTATACAATCATTCCGGATTTTAGAGAAATGGGCTTTGAAATATTAGCCATAAACTTCGCTAGATTGCGTCCTGACGTTCTTGCGTCCGAAGTCAGGGAAAAAGCTGAAGAATTCATTGCAAGATTTCCAAACACTATCTTCGCATCTGCAGGAGAAGGTATGGGCACGAACGCAGTGGACATCGCCCTCTACAGGAGCTATACCGAATACCATAAGAGAGTGAATCGGATGAGAATCGAATGGAAAGATATCATTGAGGACATTCAAAGCTTCATCGTTGCTATTGGACAAGGTGAATTCAAGAGATTATCGTTAACATACCTGAAAGATACGCCCCGTTAACATACGCTTAGATTTACCTGTTTTATTTCCCATACTTCAACCTCATGGGTGCGCATTGTACTACTGAACCCCAGATTCTCTTCTTTTCTCATTTGCGTTTCCGATATATGGCAACCCCATCTTTTTCGCTGTAGCGGACATGCTCAAATCCAGCCTCTATTAGCTTGCGCTCTTCTTCGAGGTTTCTAGCATAGGCGACATGCCACTCGTGGCTTTCAGATTCGGGTGGTTGTGCGTATGTTTCGGCGGCCTCAACCCTTATGGGTCCACGCGCACCGTAGGCAGGTGGGCATCTGCAGAATTTCCTTATTCCTTCTTTGGTCAGAATTACTGCAATCGAGATCGTGATCGCGGGGATTGTGAAGCCTAGTATTGATCCTATGAGAGGCGCTAGCGTTTCAACTGATCCTTTAGGATCTTTGAGAAGGCGCTGCTCCCATTTGCACGCTTGAGCCTCCACACAAATCTTCTGAAACATTCTTCCTTTCATTCTGTTGACAAATATCTTCCCTTTTTTCCTCGATTCCGTCTTTCTTGTTTTGGATAGTATCGTCTTGATCCCTTCACTCTGTAGAAATTTCGTTGGCTCTTTCAAGAGCTCCTGAGCGTAGAGCGCTTCCCCAATCATCTCATACAATCTATCCTCGCTCAGTTTCGTCAGCCTTGCTGCTTCAGCTGACAACCTTTCAGAAAACTTGAATCCTTCTTCTCTCCTTTCATACATCGTATACACCTTATAGAGAAATGTTGTTCTTCCATAAA
>CAYGAE010000104.1:0-2499 GCA_964347855.1 uncultured Candidatus Bathyarchaeia archaeon | reverse complement strand
AACTAGCTTTCTCTAAGAAGGTATGTGCATATAAGTGAGAGCTGTTTCTTAGGTTCTGATGCAAGGAACCTGGTGAATAAAATGAGTGATTGCCAAAATTTACAGATCAACTTAGCAGACTGCCCTTGCACATATCCCTGTAACCTAAAAGGGCGTTGTTGTGAATGCGTCAGAAGCCATAGGACGCATAATGAACTTCCAGCCTGTTACTTCCCACCAGAAGTCGAGAAAACCTACGACCGGTCCGTCAGAAGATTCATATCTCTCTACAAACAGGCATTTTCGTAAGATTTAATGTTGATTGTTAATGAAAACTGTTCACTTGTATGGTAAATGCGCGAGCATTAAATCTCTAGTGCAGCTTGAAATGATGTATTAGACAATATGCGCGCGCGAAAGGTTTTAAGGGCTACCTTTTTTTCTAGATTGTTCCACATCTCCCAGATATGTTAAGGAAAACTTCTTGAATGCTTCTTGTCCTAGAGGAACAACGAAGCTTTGAACATCCTCAACAATTTCTTTCATCTCATTCCGTATCAGATCGACTCTCTTAGTGTATTCTGTGAAGTTCTTGTAGAAAGTGATGTTTACTGCATTCATACCCATGCCCTCTCCAATAGATGCAAATACAGTACTAGGAAACTTTGCAATGAATTCTCTGGCTCTTTCAGCTCCTTTAGATAAGAGAATTTCAGGGCGTACTTTGGCAAAGGTTACAGCTAATATTTCATAACCCATCTCTCTAAAATCTGGAATGATTGTATAATCACGAACTGCTCCCTTCTTCTCGAGTCTGTGGCGAGCTCTAGTCAGCGTTGGCTGAGAAACCTTAAGGACTTTGGCAAGTTCTCTGTCACTTCGTTTGGAATTCTTGAGAAGCTCCCTTAATAATTTTTGAGGTAATTCTTTTCGCATAGGCAATATTCATTAACCGATAGGTTATAAATTTGTTCATTTATGCATCCCGTATCGCGCGCGCAGTGTGGTTGCCTTTCCAGAACGTTGAATTTTGCGAATTTCAGCTTTCCCGCATACTCTTGAGAAAGCTCAGCATAAACCGGCTCAAGCATGGTGCAATAGGGACATTGGGGATGCCAGAACCCAATCACAACCAACTCCTTTGATTCTAGGACCTCTTCTTTCCAGTTTGCGGCGTTTGTCTCCACTACGTCTTCAGTCATCCTCAATCAGCCCAGTCTGCATGTTTGGCGACTTAGAAATATGCGCGCAAATAATTTCCCACTTAGCATGCGTGTTCAAAGTGTCCATTATTTCGAAAGAGATAATATTTCTGCCATGTTACTTACTGTTGGAAGTCTCCCGTATGCCCGCCAATCTTCCCGCAGAAGCAAAACACAAATGGAGAGAAGCTTCTCAGGCGAGGAACCCTGACGAAAAGGTCAAGAAACTCCGAGAATTTTTGAGTCTAGTCCCCAAGCACAAGGGCACAGAAAACCTGCGCGCGCAAGTAAAGAGGAAAATCGCTACACTTCGAAAGGAGACTCTGGAGAAGAAACGTAAGAAAGCTGGAGTAGGCGGGCCTAAATTCTTCGTCGAGAAGGAAGGGGACGCCCAAATAGTAATTCTGGGACCCACCAAGGTCGGACGCAGCAGTCTTCTTTCGCTACTAACTAACGCCAAGGTGGAAATCTCGGATTATCTATATGTTACCAAGGAGCTGACGCCCGGTATGTTCCAGTATCAAGACTTGCAGTTTCAAATCGTCGAGGCACCGGCTTTGATGGATGGCTCTGCAGATGGCGGAGCATGGGGACTTCGAACTCTAACTGCCGCAAGAAACGCGGATGGCCTCCTTCTTATGATCGACCTATCCCGAGACCCCGTTGGACAATTCGCTCTGATCTCAAGTGAATTGGAGAAGGCAAGAATTCTCACACGCAAACCTAAAGCGAGAATTGAGATCGAAAAGAAGCACATGGGCGCCGGCTTAAAGATTACCATCCTAGGCCGCCTGGTCGGCTGTACCTCAAACGACGTGAGGCAACTGCTCGAGAGCTACGGAATACGGGATGCCACGGTTAAGGTTCAAGGTGACGCCACAATGGATGATGTTGAAGACGCTATCTTCGAAGGCACCGTGTATCGACCAGCTATCATCATCGCCAACAAGGCAGATATTCCACACGTGGCGAAAAAAATCGAACAACTGAAGGATCTTGTCGGAGAAGAAACGAAAATCCTTTCAATATCCTGCGAAGCCAAACTTGGACTAGAGAAACTTGGCTCCGAAATATTCGAGATGCTTGACATAATTCGCGTCTATACTAAAGAACCCAACAGGAAATTCCCGTCCAAGAAACCCTTCACCATCAGAAAGGGCTCCACTATTTTGGATTTGGCCCGACGGATTCACAGCGACTTCTACAGACAATTCGCCTACGCAAAGGTATGGTCAAAGCGGCTGCGCTTCAGTCCACAAAGAGTGGGAGGAACTTTTGTCCTCGAAGACGGTGATACCGTCGAAATCCATATGGAATA
>CAYGAE010000103.1:0-5923 GCA_964347855.1 uncultured Candidatus Bathyarchaeia archaeon | reverse complement strand
TTTCTCCGTTTCTTCCCTTTCTTTCGTTTCAAAGATCCGTAACGTCCGTAGTCTCTTCTAAGAGTGTAAGGCATTTTAAGGTTCCGCAAAGGAAGAGACATTGTATCGGTTGGCACGTGCGCCCAAACCCGCACAAACCTAAATAAGAACGCAATTAGCAGTCAAAACAGTGGAAGTGATAGTAAATGAGTAGAGTTGCAGTCATTTACGACACGAAATTTGGCAATACCGAAAAGGTGGCTAGAGCCCTAGCAGAGGGAATGAAAAACCAAGGAGTCAACACTGACTGCTTAAAAATCGACGAGGTTGACACCAGCAAACTGGGCGATTATGATTTGTTAGCCATAGGCGGACCAACGCATACGTTTGGGCTTTCTAAGCCTATGAAAGATTTTCTTGAAAAGCTGGAAAACGTGAAGATTAGCGGCAAGAGGGCATTTGCCTTCGACACAAAATTCAAATCTAGATTCGCAGGAAGCGCGGGGAAAAGAATCGAAAAAAAGCTGAAGAAACTCGGAATGCGTATTGCCAAATCCCATGTTTCGGCCATAGTTAAGGGAGGGGAAGGACCTCTCGAAGCCGGAGCAGAAGAAACATTCAAGCAGGTAGGAGCCGACATAGCGAGATCGTTGCAATAGCAGGGACAAGAAGAGAGAGGTCACAATTGTGCGCGCTTTTCCCTTAGAAGACAACAGAAGTTGGAAGCGTGCGTTCACCAAACCATAGGCAAGTAGCCTTCTTTGATTGCATTTGATATGATGTCTCCAACATAGTCTACTTTTATTCCAGCCTCGGCTAAATTTTCGGACACACCTTGTTTGTCAGAGATCGCTTTACATGCGAAGCAGTCGGTCACGGCGGCTATCTCTCTCGCTTTACTGGCGACTTCCTTATCATTGGCAATCAGTTGTTCAGACGGTCCAAAAAACACAACCTTGGCTTCATTCAGCCATCTATACTTAATGACGTTACGAGCATACATCAAACCAGCAAGAGCTTTCTCTCTGTCACCACTCCCTATTATAACCAAGAGCCTTGAACTCACGGTAAAGCCTCATTCTGTACAAGAACCGTCGGTGCCCTTAAGAATTATACCGTCATGTGACTTGTGGGCGCGCGCGTGTTCAATACGTGCCCATAGTTAGTATGACAAGACTTTTTGGCTTTCTTTCACCCACTTGGCAAGGTTTCCAACGGTTGTTCCAATCTGTACGCCTTCAATCAGTTCATCTTGGGTCAGACCTCTCGCAGCAACGCATGTGCGGCAAGCTACGACCTCAACGCCTTGTTCGATTAGGTCGGTCAGCATTTTTTCTAGGTTGTAGTAACCCTCTGGAGGTTTCTGGCCTTTCTTGGCCGTTGCTACAGCATCCCCAGTAAGGAAGATATTCACCTTCATATTTACGGCAGCGGTGGTGAGCGCTCGGGCCAGCCTAAAAGCATTCCAGACTCTTTCATCTCCATACGGTGCACTTTGCAGAATCATTGATATCGTTTCCAACCGATCGACTCCGCGAATTTTGGTCAAGTGTTATTATATATTTGCTGAAAAGTTTTACCACGAGAAATCTTGATCTGCGCCAGGTTTGGAGGTAGAATTTGAATCTTTTTCCTCCATTTCCATGTGCCCGTCCTTGCGCGCCACAACGGTTAACGATACCTATTATTTCTATTATCTCAGTTGCGCGCGCGCATCGATAAATCTATTTGACTGAGTTTGACCAGAATGGCGTGCCGGTCTGACTCTTAGAAAGGTGAACATATTTGGGTGGATTGTTAGACCAAGCTCAAGAGATTACACATTACATAGCGCGCGCAAAAAAGATGTTATTCCGTGGTATGCTCGGAGACAGACCCAAGTTTCTGCTAGGAAATCATGGAGACGCGAGACCGTGACTGTCAGAGGCAAACCTCAAGTTCGACATAGAGACCTCAGAACAGGTCGTTTTATCAAGAAACCTTAGCGCGCGCTGGATATTGAAAGCTCGTTGTGTGCGCCTTCAGGGTGAACATTTGTAGATTCTTACGTTTTCATCACTATAGACTCGTGTTAGCCCTTGAATTTCGGCGTTGACCAGAATTCTATAGATCACTGTCTCTTTTCCGAGTTCATTGTATTGGTTAGGATCAAAGGCTAAACTTGAGGGCTGCCAGCTCGTGTTCACGTAGTTTGTGAAGTTGAGTCCTGCAAAGTGGAATATCCAATATGGTTTTCCCGTCCCGTCCTCAGCTGTTACCAAGATGTACGTTGCCCCGTATTCGCTCATGGTTTCTAAAGTCTCGTTTTCGTTGGTTGTTGTTAGGGCCTTTGCGACATCAACTATCACTTCGTGAGGGTCGAGCTCCTTAAATTCGCTTGCATCCTTAACTGAAATCAATGCTTCCTGCGAAGGGTTTCTGATCACAGCTTCTCTTTGGGCGTAGCCGACAATCATGTGTCCGTAGTCCCACCAATTGAGAAAAACCGCGTTTTCGAGTGTGTGGGCTTTGATCCAGTCGAGAGTATTTCTTAGATAAGCGTCAAAATATCCCTCATGTTCAACCCCATTCTTAACATAGAAAAGCCTGCCTACTTCAAAGCCTCTTGGATCTTCTCCCGTAATCCCTATCCTACACTCATATTTTCCACCAACGTATTCCTCTCTCAGAAACTGAGAAGACGGCAGGAGCACATAAACTAAAGCAGCAATCACAATCAACAAAGAGGCAGCGGCCAAAGCAAGAAACCATTTACTTCCCAAAAAACCACCAAGATTATATAAACGAAGCCCACGGTTTAGGGTTTTGCTGGGCAAAGTTGGGTTCTAAGAGAGTGAACGTGGAAATCGCGAAATATCTTGTGTACGTTCTTTCGATAGCGGCATTTGTTTTGCTCTTCTTCACTCCTTTTGGTCCCATCGATGAGAAGTTTATTCCCTTTCATCCTATAGGTTGGGCGGGGATATTCACTTATTTTGCGATGATTTTGAGCTTTAGCCGAAAATTCGAAGAGACGAAAGACAATTTCTGGCTTATCGTGACAGCAGGTTTCTTTCCCTTGCTGATTTCAGATCTCTACTTCTTCCCAATACCAACGTTTTATGGGTTTGGTATGTTGGAATGGGCAGGACTGCAGTTCATAGTGTTCTCTTTAGGATTTATCTATTACAGTCAAGACAGAATCCTGAAATACAGTAACCTAGCAATCTTGATGCTCTTTCCTCTAATGGCAGCCGCATTCTTATTCGAAGAAAACACATTCTTAAGCCCCCTCAAGACGCTGTTTCTCTTGGTTCTCATCGTCGCTGCCTTTTCGCTCTCTTACTATGCATATCAACAAAAGAATTACCTCTTCATCGTTGGGACTATTCTGAATTTCATGGTCGCAAACACGATTGTTGCGCTATACCTCATAACTGGAAGAATAGTATTTGGTTGGGAACACTTGTTTATGGCTGTAGTAACCGACAGAATAGCCATTCTTGGCAGAGCTTTTATGGGATTGAGTGGGCATTTTGCGCGCACATGATTGCGCGCGAATACGGTGTTCATATGTAGAGAATCTGAACCATTCGCAAGCGTTTTCTAGTAGTTTCCAGTCCATTTTGTGTTCTTCGTTGAGTTCATCAAAGTTTATCGTTTTCCTCAGCTTGGCAAGCCAGGCTTCCATCAGTTTCAGGTTTTCATATACTTCTTCTATGCTACCGTTTGAAAGCAACTTGTCGTAAGGCTCATGGAAACCGAGAAACGTAGCCTCTTCCGGAGTCCTTGCCAAGAACTGCTGTAAGCTCTCTTGAGTGAGCTTTTCAAGTGCTTCGTCTTCGTTCACTCTTTTCACCATTTTGGCTGTAATCAATTTGGAGCTTACTATAACGTATGCATGCACAGGAAGGTTAGGCGATGTCAACTTTGAATGTCATTTCTTTGGTTCTTAGATTCAGACGAATTTTGACAAAAGGCAGATTTATACTGAGTGCCCCTTTCATTACTATTTCACACCCTTTTTCATTTTGTTTTGAAGAGTTTTTTTCGCTTTTTCAGATCCTCTCACAATTCCCCAGACTTTTACACTGTCAACCGCTCTTTCTATGAGTTCAGGTCTAACATCTTCAGACAGCTTTAACATTCCCACAACACGAATCTTCATCATTTTGCCTCGTTTGATAGCGCTTTCAAAGCTTGTGTTGTCCAAGTCAAGGACTCCCAATATGACTGCGTGCAGCTCTTTATCTTTGGATTCTTCTGGTGCTCCCTGAGCTATCTGCTCTAACTTCTTTGAGATGAAATCCTGATGGGAATCAAGCCGTTCTCTGATTGCAGCTCTAATGAATTCTGCACGACTTGAATAGTAGCCTGCTTCAATGAGCATGTCCATTCTAGCAATTTCTACCGGTGGAAGATTTATCGTAAGTTTCTCCATTTTAGGTTCTTCAAACATTCAAACAGGCGTCCTAGAGATGTTCTAAAACATCCATTTAGATGTTATGGGGATGGTATTATATAAGTATTCCGCCTCTCCCATCTGATTCTTGTGTGTAATAATTTGATTCGCATAAACTCAGTTTTTCCTGCAATGGTGCGCGCCTAAAGACGGAAAGGACAAAAAAGGGCGGGCATCTTGTAACTCATGCATGCATGTGCGTGACTGAGTGACTGACTGTGACCGGGTGTGTGTGAGTGTGTATGGGTTTGGGTTTGGGTTTGGGGTTAAATTCTAACCCAACCAACCAAACGACGGACGACGGGAATGGGCGATCAAGCCTGGGCTGCGCGCGCGCGAGATGCATGTATGCCAACCAAACGAGGGAAACGACCAATCAAGCGTTAAAAGCGTTAACAATTAAACCACCATGCATGCCCCACATGCACCGCATTTAACCCCAAACCGAAGCAGTGTGTCACCCATGTGTGTCTTATCTCATTCATCCCTTTCCAGGCTTTCAATGATTTGACTATAATCTTTTTCGTTGTCTGAGGCATTCAAGTAGGTGAGGTTCGCAACAAGCTCCTTGGGTGAAGATACGCCTGTAACCGCACTACATACACTTGGCTGACTAAGTGTATAACTTAGAAGTCTAGTTGAAGTTGAGCCCTCTGGTACCTGTATCGTCATTGCCTTCCACCCTGTTTTATACGCAGCAATTCTCACTTTCCGTCCAGCCCTAAGCAATTCTCCACCAGCAAAAGGTTTCATCGCAACAACACCTACGCCAAGCTTGCCACATTTACGCAACGCTTCATCCCTTGCGGCGTACATATGGTTGGCAACACTAACCTGATGCATTATGCTGTCTACACCAGACTCCACTGCCAACTTGATTACCTCTGGTTCGTGGGTACTAACAGAGATGGTTTCAGCAAGTCTCTGTTCCTTGAGTCGCATTGCTAAGGAAAAAATTCCCTTGCGGCTAATCTCCTTCCAGATCTTTAGGTTAGCCACATAATGAATGTTAAGTACGGGTGCAGAATCCATGTTAAATAAATCCAGCAGCGCCCTCAGATGTTTTTCGCACTCAACGGGGTTACGGCTTCTCTTGTATTTACCATTACTAATGCAAGAACCAAGATGAAACGCAATAATTGGTTTAATGGTTTCCCGCTTCAAAGCTTCACTTAATCCATCTGTTATGTTGGGAAGAGACCAGACTAAATCGATGTAGTTTATGCCCTCTCTTAGAGCCAACCTGAATATTCGTGTAATTTCTTTAACTGAAACCTTTCTCAGATGTTCAGTCCCTATGCCTATCACACTAACCTTTAAACTTGTTTTGCCTAGTCGCCTGTATTCCATGAAGCATAAGATGAAATTCAGATGCTTTAAAACTTATTTTGGGTTTGGGTTTGGGTTTGGGGTTAAATTTTAGTAGTCCAAAACCCAAAACCCAAAAGAACTTAAATTTCAACCTTCTTCTTGCATGCATGCGAAATGATACGTCATCTAACA
>CAYGAE010000102.1:0-5998 GCA_964347855.1 uncultured Candidatus Bathyarchaeia archaeon | reverse complement strand
TATTGCGCTGGTGGCTGTGGAGTTACCGTCACATCTGTAAATGGAAAGGCAATAGAGGTGGAGGGCGACTCGTATCACCCGATAAACAGCGGCGCTGGATGTAGCAAGCTGAACGCCATTCTTCAATTAATCAATAGCGATCGACGTATTACTCAACCCCTGAAGAGAACGAACCCCAACAAAGGCAAAGATGAAGACCCTGGTTGGGTTCCTATAACTTGGGATGAGGCTCTTAATATTATAGCGGAGAAGATAAACGAAGCCATCGATACTCAGGTTGTTGAACATGAAGGAAGTTATTATCGCATCGGAAAAGATTCGCCAATTGGTTGGCATGGATCGTCCTATTGGAACAACGAAGAATGCTATTTGGCTAAGAAACTGATTTCGTTACTTGGGTCGATGAACGTTGAACACCAAGCGAGGAAGTGTCACGCCTCTACCGTAGCAGCGTTGGCGAGCACCTTTGGCTTCGGAGCTATGACTAACCACGTCATAGATGGTAAGAATTCTAAGTGTTTTCTGATTGTCAGCAATCCTGCCGAAAGCCATACAATGGAGTTCAAATGGGTTTCAAATGCAAAGGAAAATGGTGCAAAAGTAATAGTTTTAGACCCTCGTTATCACAGGACGGCAGCAAAGGCTGACATCTACGCAAAATATAGGTCAGGAGCCGAAGCTGCCATCTTCCTTGGTCTGATTAGATACCTATTGTATGAAAAGAGCGAATACATTGATGAGGACTTCCTCGAGGAGAGGACAAACGCACCTTATGATTCAGCAGGTAATATGCTAGCCGACTGGAAGACAAACCCTGACTCTATGTTCAGCAAGCTAAAGGTTTTGGTTGCCAAATACACTCCTGAAGAGGTGTACCGAATCTCTGGGCTTCCCGCGGCTAAATTGATCGAGGTCGCTGGAACCTTTTTCGCAAACAAACCTAGCAATATCTATTACGCCATGGGAACCACCCAACACACCAATGCCACTCAGGCAATAAGGGCGCAGGCGATTCTTCAATTATGTTTGGGAAATATGGGTGTTCCTGGGGGTGGCGTTAATGCTTTACGAGGAATAAGCAACGTCCAAGGTTCTACTGATATGAATCTGTTGTCTCATTTGATAATGGGATACAGAGCTCCGCCTCTGACAGCGGAAGACGTTAGGAGATACCAAAAGTGGAAGAACAATGACGGGAGTTATACACCTGCAAATAAAACTCAAGAGCGGTGGGATGGCAGACATTTTCCCACTTGGAAGAATCTTGAGTATAACTGGGGATGCTATGCAGGGACCTGGCCTGGCGACGACCCAGACAACGAACCAGTAGTCTGTGATCTTCCCATAGGAACAGGATACCCAACGGTTCAATTGTTTAGGGCAATCGAGGATGGAAAAATCAAGGTCGCTATCATAGTGGGGGAGAACCCTGCTGTGTCAAACGCCAACGCGAATCTAGTTAGAGAGGCTCTTAGTAAAGATGGGCTGTTCACTGTTGTAAACGAACTTTTTGAAACAGAAACTGCTGTGTACGCAGACATACTTTTACCTGGCACAACGGTGTACGAAAGAGAGGGAAGCATAACCAACACGGGAAGATGGGTTCAATGGCGTTGGAAAGCAGTAGATTCGCCAGGCGAGTGTAGAAGCGAACTCTGGTTCCTAGTCGAACTCTTCAAAAGAATACGAAATAGTGGTTTCAAAATGCCCTCTGAGATATTTGCCGAGGACATTGGCACCAATCCAGATGACACATGGCCGACCCCATACACAGATGATCTTGGGGAGACTGCTGAAGCGGTGTACAAAGAGATTGGTCATCCCACAAAGTGGGCTAACGTCCTTTACAAGACTTCATGGGACAACGATCTCCGACCTGATCTTGCGGGAGTCTTGGCTAGGAGACGTGACCCTAGGCCTGTCAGCGATCAAGATGCTCAATACGGTTTCTTCAAGAACTGGGCTTGGAGTTGGATGCTCAACCAGCGAGTCCTCTACAATATTAATGAGGATCCGGCAGGATTGAGCACTTTCTTTGTGTGGTGGGCACATTCGGATGATGTATGGTTAGGCCTCGATAAGGCCGCCATATGGTCACGTAGTCTATACAAGTCTACCATCCAAGAGGACTGGAACCCTCTGAAGCACGGATTTCCACTCCATAACGAACCTGTGGAAAGCCCTGACTCAGAGCTAGCTAGTGATTATCCATCGATGTGGGATGACCGATTCGAAGTTGACAAGGGAAGCCCAGATGACTATCCCCACGTGCTCACGACCTTCAGGTTAACAGAACACATGCAGGCTGGAGCCTTGACGAGAAACCTACCTTGGCTCGTGGAGACCCATCCAGAAGTCTTTCTCGAGATGAGCCCTGCCTTGGCTTCAGAACTTGGTGTCGAAAGCGGTGACTACGTTATTGTGAAGACTGCCAGAGCTCCTGAAGGAGTAAGAATGAAGGCCATCGTCACAGAGCGCATTCAACCCCTTACCGTTAATAATAAGACGGTACACGAGGTGGCCATGCCTTGGCACTGGGGCTTTAAGGGCTTGAGCACGGGACCGAGTGCAAACCTTCTAACTATTGACGCAGTGGATGTTTCAGCGAACATCCCAGAGACTAAAGTTTGTTTATGTAGGGTTGAGAAAGCTTAGGAGGAGAAATGAATGACTAAAGCTGTATTGGTTGATCTCCGGAAATGTATTGGATGCCGTGGCTGTCAAGTTGCATGCAAACGTTGGAACGATCGAGAAGCAGAAGACACAAAATTGAATGCGACACCCGGAAGTGAATGGACCAACCCAAGGAACCTGTCTCCACAAACATACACATTCATCAGGTTTGTAGGGAAGGGAACTGGTGAAGAATTCCAATGGCACTTCGCCAAAGTCCAATGCATGCATTGCGAGGAGCCACAGTGCGCTGCTGTGTGCCCAACGAAGGCCCTTTACAAAACCACCGAGGGACCCGTGCTCTGGGATCCTGACCTGTGCATAGGCTGCGGATATTGCCTTCAAGGGTGTCCATTCAATGTCCCAAGATTCGATCATGAGACAAAGAAAATCGAGAAGTGTACTTTCTGCGCAGAGAGACTATTAAAAAACCTGGAGCCTGCCTGTGTTCAAGCATGTCCCACCGATGCCTTATTGATGGGCGAGCACGATGAAATCCATAACAAGGTGAACGAAGCAGAAGCAGCTGGTGCCTACGTCTACGGGAAAGAAGAAGCAGGTGGAACATCCTGGATCTATGTCTCTGACGCACCTCTGACAACCCTAGGTTTTCCAAAGGTTGCTCCTAAGACGCCATCGGCTAATACTATAGATTTCTTAGGCAAATTCGCGGTGGTAGGCGTGGTTGGTGGTGCGGGTATTTTCGCTCTGCAACGGTATTCTGAACGAAGGAAAAAAATTGAGGAAACAAGTAAGGAGGAGGTGTAGGAAATGGCTCAAATCGCGTGGGATTTACTCCTAGCAGCTGACCTGTTTCTGTCTGGATTGGGTGCAGGAGCTTACATAACAGCGGCATTGGCTGACATCAGGGGTGGAAAAAAATACGAAAAACTCGCAAGATTCGGCTCTCATCTGAGCTGGCCCTTGGTCATAATGGGGCTAGTTATTCTAATATTTGAAATGGGGAGACCCGAACTAAACAACCCCACTCACCTCATGAACATATTCAATAATCTCCCATCGTCTATGTTGACAATTGAAGCCCTCCTTTCAGGAGCCTTTATCGCCATCGGGGCCGCCTCAAGCTTCCTTTGGCTAGCCAGATGGAAGAAAACATGGCTGCGGACAATTATAGAAATCGTGGGCATTGTAGTTGCCTCGTCCTTGACTGCATCATCTGGGTTTGTCTTGGCACTCTCGAGGGGAATCCCCCTCTGGGAATCAGCTTTCCTACCATGGATCTTCGTAATATCAGCGGTGCTGGCGGGAGTTGCGTTGGTAGGCCTGACTGGGACGCACTTGGGTTCTTTACTCTTTCCACGCTTCTCCACAAAGCCTGAGTCAACCACACTGAACCTCATAACCAAATACGCTTCAATGATGACAGTGGTCCTTTTAATAGCAATCGCAGGTTACATAGTCGATGTAGCGATCTTTAGAGAGGCGACAGTCGGCATCTCAAATCTGGTATCGGGCTCGATGAGCATAGTTTTCTGGCCATCTCTCATCATAGGTTTCATCGTACCCCTCGGACTCAGAGTTTCAATAGCAAAGCGAGCCAAAGAGCCAGGAACAGAAATGGGGATCAAACTATTATCACTGGTGAGCTTTCTATGCATCATGATCGGAGTCTTTGTCCTAAGATACGCAATTATTATAGCGGGACAACTGTAGCGAACCAACTTTAAACTGAACCCAGAAAGACGATTCAAGCACTTCCTAAACACGGGCGTGCGCGCACAGAGAAGAGTATTTATAGGCGCGCACTTTTTTATGGTTCTCTAATTGACAGGAAAGCCTGCGAGAATAGGTGGTTCAATTAAAACTTCAAAATCTAGCGCGCATATTCGCCGCTGAAATCCTATGAACACTGATAACATGAGGATATGAAATGCGAAACATGGGACATGCCCACGATGACAAGATGAGAATGATCGATTCAGAACTAGCAAAAGCCCTTCCCAACATCGAGCCAGACAACCTCTATGAAGCTGCTAGTCATCTTCTAAAAGCGAGCGGGAAGAGAATTCGCCCACTTTTAACTCTGTTGTCTTGTGAAGCAGTCGGTGGAAACGTAAAAGACGCCTTAAACGTCGCAATCGCCTTTGAACTTCTACACATTGCTTCTTTGATTCATGACGATATTTTGGACGGCGACACTCTCAGGAGAGGAAAAAGAACAGTCCATTCTGTTTGGGGAACAGAAACAGCGATAATAGCAGGAGACCTCTTAATCGGAAAAGCAGTTGAAATAGCAACTCGCACCGACTACCCCAAGGTATTGAACCTTGTCGCTCAAGCTACAGTTGAAATGTGTGAAGGAGAGATCTTAGAAATGGAACTACAAAGAAATCTAAGGGCAATTTCTGAAGAACTATGTCTTAAGATCATCGAAAAGAAATCCGCGAGTTTGATCAGAGTTGCTGCAGAGTCGGGTGCCATAATAGGAGGAGGCTCGGAAGATGTTGTCAAATCTATATCAAAGTATGGTGAACTGATGGGGATGGCTTATCAAATTAGAGATGACGTTTTAAACTTAATTTCCACTGAAACCATTTTGAAAAAACCTGTGAAAACCGACTTATTGGCAATGAGGCCTAATTTAGTTCTTTTGCACCGCATCAACTGCAAGTCAAGTAACGGGATAAAAATTGTCCAAGAAATGGCTGAAAACTTTTGTGAAAAGGCAAAACTGGAGATTAGGAAACTGGAACTTAGACCTGAGTCAAAAAAGGCAATGGAGGCATTGGCTGATTTCGCGTGTCAAAGACTCTATTAGGATTTTTATGCTAACCCTGACTTTTGAGGTATTTAAATAGTCATCTTAGTATTATGTCTAGTTTTTTCAACCGGTATCCAGCTAACTTCTGAAATTCGGCGATCCAGAAAAACCACATATCTACAAAGATTTAATCGAGGCTGTTGGAGCGAAGAGCGTTGAGTACCGGTGCGCGCTAGCACACGAGCACAGATACGTTTTTACGTACGTGTTGCATTAATGAATCCTCTCACAAACTGGTGGTCATATGAAAAAGGAAAAGCTGAAGTTTGCTTTCTACTGGGCAGCTAGTTGCGGAGGCTGCGAAATAGCAGTTCTTGACATAAACGAAAAAATCTTGGATGTCGTTGCCAAAGCAAACATCGTCTTTTGGCCGGTGGCCATAGACATCAAATACAAAGACGTAGAGGCGATGCCAGACAAATACATAGACGTCTGCTTCTTTAACGGCGCCATTAGAACAGAAGAACAGGCGCACATGGCTAAACTTCTGAGAAAGAAATCCAAAGTCCTCGTGGCTTTTGGCTCCTGCGCCTGTGACGGATG
>CAYGAE010000101.1:0-6143 GCA_964347855.1 uncultured Candidatus Bathyarchaeia archaeon | reverse complement strand
CCTGAATCATCTTATGCTCATTATTATGTTGGAACTAGATATCTAAAGGAGCAACTTATTGAATTGGCTGAAGAACAGATAGGAAAAGCTCTAGAAATTGAGTTAAGTCAATTTGTACCTGATTCCGAAAGAATATTCATCTATAACTTGAGGATGCAGGAGATAACAGAGAAGAAGGGTAAAGGCCGCTGAATTGCAGCATCATTGCGCGCGCGCATATCTTGCTTGACATCCGCATTTTAATAGGTGGCGTATCTGATTTATGTAGCATAGTAGTTTCTTTATGTTTTTAATCGTTCTCTAACAAATACGCCGATGAATGATACACTAATGCCCAGTAAAATGTGCAAAATCGGATAACCCACAACAAGCATAACTAGCCAAGTGAATATGTCAGACTGAATGAATAGTAGTCCTCTGATCTCAAACGAATGCAAGAAGGCGTCATACACTGAAGGAATACTCAGCAATCCAATGACCATGATTGGGAAGAGTAAAAAACACACAACGATTATCTTGATTGCTGCATGCACATCTCTGACGAAGTATCCCACAAAGAAGTTAGCTAACACAGGGACAAGAACCCAACAATATGGACTAAGAAACGGGTTAGACAAAGGCAGTAGAAAAGACCCCACCAAAACAGAAAAGTACAAACTCCAACAAACAACAAATGCAATTCTTGTCTTGAAAAAATCCAATATCCCAAACATTATTCTTAGCCGTCCTTATGTGCCAGATAAGTTCTTACCGCAGTAAGGACAACTGATCCACGACTCTTCCAAAACCCTTCCACATTGAGGACAGATTCTACTAATAGTTCTTCCTTGTGTAGAACTCAACCGTAGTTGCTACCTCACATTCTATAGCACTATATTCATTTCAAGTTGCATTAATAGTTTGGAGAGAAAAGTCTAGTTAGTACATCGCGTGCGCAAGGAGGGATGCGATCTTAATTCATTCTTCGTGTATCTATCGCACGATTCTACTAACGGCTTCGTAGATTTGGATGTCTCTTTTAGCTAGTTCACTCATGAATGATTCGGGTTCAATGCAAACCTCTGGAGGTATTGCACCCTTAATGTCGATTTCTCCTTTTGCTAGCACTTGGGCAGCGATTGATGCGGGAACTCCTACTGCAACTTCACCGGCGGTTGCTCTCCATTTTTTGTTTGATCGGAAAATGGAGTCCATTGTATAGGATACCTTTTTCCCTTTTCGCTTCCCACTTGCTATGATCCGCGTTACTTCCCAGTCGTCTGGTGTTACGCCTTCAGGTAGGCCCATTAGATTTCGGGCGTTCAAAAGGCTTAGCAAGAATTGTCGTGGTGATATGTTCATGCCTTTTACATTCATTGGTTCTTCGCTGGCGAGACCTGCGTCCACAAACATTTTTATGCCAAGGAAGCCTGGGCCTCCTTCCTTCCAGTTCACGTTTTTTATTCCTTTCTCTTGGAAGGATTTTGGAAAGGTGGCGGCTTCAGAGTGGATCGTGTAGTATTGATCTTGGGTGCCGAAGGGTTCTGGAAAGGTCATGGTCTCTTTGCCTGATAATGGGGGGACTTCCTTGTATTGGCCGTTTTCGAATATCATGGCAGGCATCGTCATTTCGTCAAATAGCGTTGAGAGGGACCATGTCACGACGAATGGTGGTCCTCCTTCTGTGAAATCCGCCCATGTGTCTCTGACGAAGATTGATTCAACTGAGTCGAGTCTGTCTACAGCGTGTCTCGCCATGACATTGGTTATTCCGGGGCATTCTCCAATGCCCAGGATGGCCGTCAACCCGGCTTTCTGGAATTTTTCATTTAATTCCATCTGTTTTAGGGTTGTGTGAAAGAGGCCTCCCAAGTCGAGGTAGTGAGCATTGGCTTCCAGTGAGGCTTTCATTATGTCGATGTTGTAGTAATATTGGACGGCGTTAATGGCAACAGTAGAGTCATCGATTGCTTTTACTATTGTATCATATTTTGTTGCATCGAATTGTGCGATAGAGATTTTCTTGTTGTGTATCTCTTGGGCGATTTTTTGTGCCTTGTTCAAGCTTCTGCCGGCGAGAACCACTTCGGACACTCTGGGGCTTTCAGCGAGATCTCTCACCGCACACCTCCCAGTTAGTCCGGTTCCGCCCAAAACCACGATTTTCAACTTCTTTTCTCCTTATTTGGTTGTGGGCATAATATCTTATATCCCGTATTTATCTTTCAAGCTTTCATCATAGGGGGCTTGTCTATGCTCACAGTTTTTTCTCAAACATAACTGACAACTGTAGAACGTCACTTCTGTGGGAAAGTATATTCCAGACACAGATTTTCTCGGGATCATCAAAAGACTTTCAGTTAACTTGACTCCAGCCAAATCCTCAACATTGCCAAGGAGTGCGAACAAATTTTCTTGTTGTGTTATTGGCCAATCCTCTAGGGATCCCGGGTTCATCTCTGATATTTTCCCCAGTCCGTATTTCCTCGTCAAATGATCTTCAAAATACTCCCCGACAAGGTCCAAAGCTATGTCGCCGATTGTTTCCAAGTAAAACTGTTTTACGATGTTACCGAATGAGGTAGCTACAGTCTCCAACTCCCTTCCAATCGTCATAACATATGGAAAAACTCGTTCGATTCCGTCCAAATTCACACTAAGAACACGACTGGTAAACCTTATACCATCTATATCGACGGTATTCTCATTTCTATCGGTAACATATGAAACCTGATAGATAATTTTGGGGTGTATTAAAGGATGAGCGATGTCAATCAGCTCTTGAACATCTTCTAGGCGTTCCGTGCCCAAATGTAGCTGTCTTAACACTTTCTTGGGATTCAACTGAACGGTGATCTTATCTAGGAGTTCCACAACGCGATTAGAAACAGAATCCATTTTAAAAGAATTCCGATATTGCTCCGCGTGTCGCTCGCGAAAATCCCAATCCACCTCAGATCTGTCTGCAATCCGCCCGTTTTCTTTCCATTCTCCATTCGTCATGGATACATGTAGCCAAGTATAACCTCCATACGTTGCAGTCGTAGAGCAAGCGACGACGCGCGACTGGATTCTGGAGGAGCTACAAACAGAACGCCTTTTGTCTTCTGCAGTATCTCACGATTCGCTCTTCGGCAGTTCCTTTTCCGCTCTGCTAATTATTTCTGAGATTTCCTTCTGAACATCGTTATCCAGTGGTGTCGGCCAGTGTTTTTCTAGAAGCTGTTCGACCTTTTCCCTAGCTCTCTTGATGATGCTTTTTCCTCCTGCCTTCTTCCAAGCGTCATAGCTACTTCTGTCTGAAAGTTCAGGGAAGAAGTGCTCTTTTTTAAAGTGATGCATGGTATGCTTTTCAGCCAAGTAGTGCCCACCAGGCCCCACCTTCTGAATTACGTCGAGAGCCAATGTTTCATCATTTACCTCGATTCCTTGAACTAGCTTCGGTAGAGCCCTGCAGATCTCATCATCGATCACGAGCTCTTCGAATGAAGCTGCCAATCCTCCGTTGAGGCTGCCTGCTCCGTATACGACATCCGCCCCCGCCAGAACAGGCAATACGGTACTTATCACTTTTTCATAACTTGCTTGAGCCCCAGACGCTTTAGCAGAACTGAGGAAACCGTTGACCACCACGCAAAGCCCGTAGTATCTAGCCAGTTCGACTGCACCAGCACATAGAAGGCTTTCCTCCGGTCCTTCTCCCCACAAACCAGTCTTCATATCTAGGCTCCCCATGAGATAATCGACTCTCACATTGGCGCCTGGGCACAAGAGCTGAATGGTGGAAAGACCACCTAAGATTTCAGCGTTTGTCATGACGAGAGACCCAGCGAGCGTTACCGGCGCTGTAGCCCCACCGAGCGGCATACTGCCTACCCAGCAGGGGAACCCCAGTTTCGCAAGCCGAAGCGCAGTTTCAACGTATCGCCCCTCAAACTGGAGTGGTGACTCGGTGCAAAAGCCTCCATCTCCCAAGGGTCTTTGCCTCAATTTCTTCGCGGTTCCCGCAACTGCAGTGGCTATCTCGAGTTGATAGTCGGTCAGTTGCGATGCCAGTTCGGGTGGATAGACCGACCAGCCACAAGGCTTCTCTGTACTATTTAAGACGGCAGCGTAATCGTGCAAGCATCGAGTATTTGCAGGCTGGTCTAGGCAGGTGGTTAGATGGCCACCGGCGGCATAGGACTCTAAAGCATCTGTAACTCTCGTCAATTTCTCAAGGTCGTCTTTGGTTGAGGGTCTCCATTCTCCTGTCTGGAGGTCAACCGTACTGGTTGTTTCGGTGTCTGTGGTAAAATAGATGTGCCTGCCATCTAGTTTGCAATCATGCTTTGGGTTTCTTCCATACCACGTGACTGTTTTCGAGGTCTTCTTTATGGCCTCTTCGACTAGATAGGATGGGAATAAGACCAGCCCTCTTTCGAAATCCACGTTGCAGCCGCTTTCGTGTAGCATCTTGAGGACACTTTCGCCGTGAAGAATCCTTACGCCCGTTTTTTCGAGAGTTTCCAGTGAAGCTGAATGAATCGCATCAAGTCCATCTTTGGTGAACACCCGAAAAGACGGCATCAAGGAACTCTTCTCAAAACCAACCATCTTCATCACCAAAGCCTGTCAGTCGTCGCTAAGATGTTGAGCGGGGTTCCTAGTTAAGACTTTCTCAGTTGAAACCTTTCTTGCAGACGCAGGCCTTGTTTGGAAGAGGGCCTTCTTGCACGTACGAACAGTTTATAGCCAAAGATTTGTAGAATGGTGCTTCAGGTGCAAGCGAACCATGACGTTTGGAACACTTGACAAATATTGGAAAGTAAAATCAAGTTTGCTGAGTGAAGATGACCTAAATAGTATTCACTGGGCAACCTTGGACGTGATGGAAAATACAGGTATCAGAATCTACAGCGAAAAAGCCCTAAAGATTCTAGATGATGCAGGTGCGTTTGTTGACTCCAAGAAACACCTGGCCAAGATCCCCGCTTATCTGGTTGAGGAAGCCCTGCGGAAGGCTCCAAAGCATATCAGGCTTCACGCGAGAAATCCCAGATTCGATATTAAGTTGGACGGCAAACACGTGTATTTCTCCACAGATGGCATAGGCGTCGCCACTATTGACTTCGAGACCGGTGAAAAGAGAGACTCTACAAAGAAGGATGTAGCTACAACAGCGATCATCGCTGATGCTTTGGACGACCTCCACATTTACTGGCCCATGGTGGTGGCTTCGGATGTGCCCACACAAGCCCATGTGCTACACGAGCTTGAAGCTTCACTGAACAACACGGAGAAGCCCATAACGTTGGACTCAACCTCCAAATTCGAAGAGGCAGTCTACGAGGTTAAGATGTTGGCGGCGGTGGTTGGAGGCGAGGAAGAACTTAGAAAGAGGCCTATAGCTCACGCCTTCGAATGTACCGTGTCGCCCTTAACTCTCGATGAGGGGGCCACCGATGCTGCCCTAGAGTTCAGTAGAGTTGGGATCCCTGTAGCCTTCATGGGCATGCCGCACGCTGGTATTACCGCGCCCATTACACTTGCTGGAACAATGGTCGTAAACAACGCTGAGGTTTTGAGTTCTTTCACGATAGTTGAGCTGGCACATCCGGGGACTCCCATAATGTACAGTGCGGTGCCGTCAATGCCAGACATGCGGACAGGTCAGTATGGCGGAGGAACCCCAGAATCTGCTTTGCTATTTGCAGCTGGCGCTGCAATTGCGAGGTACTATGATATTCCGTCGATGGTTGGAGGCTTTGGGCCTAGCGCCAAGATTCCTGGGCCTCAGGCAGCTTATGAGAGCGTGTTCTTCGCATTAACTCCAGCATTGGTCGGGGCAGACATACTCTGTGGGATTGGATTGTTGGATGGTGACACGCTTCTCTCCTTTGAGCAACTAATAATAGACTACGAGATTGGCACCATCTTATTGAGGCTCATACGGGGCTTTGATGTAAACGAGGAGACCTTGGCTTTAGACTTGATTAACAAGGTGGGTCCGGGAGGGAATTACCTTACTGAAAGACACACGCTTGCACATGTCCAAGAGTGCTGGCGCCCAATGATAAGCAATGTATCCTCCTACAGGGCTTGGGTAGATGCTGGATCAAAAGATGTTGTGCAGGTGGCGCGAGAGAAGGTTAAGGAGATACTTGCAACGCATGAGCCAGTGC
>CAYGAE010000100.1:0-6193 GCA_964347855.1 uncultured Candidatus Bathyarchaeia archaeon | reverse complement strand
AGCCTAGAATCAGCAGCCGAGCGATACTTACCCCGAGGTCGACCTCGCCCCCTTGACGCTGTCCTTCGCATTTGACTCGTTCCTATTCCCGCGCTAACGTGATTTCGATCGTTGAAACCATCCTCGCTTTGTTTTCTCCTTCTCTTGGTGGCATCTCTTCGGTTCCTATGGTAATTTTACCTATGCCCAAGTTTTTCATGAATCTGTGTCGGGTTATCTCGGCCGCATCGACGGCGGTATTGATCGCTTGTCCTCTCGCCTTCAAAGTAACTTCTTTCGTGTCGGATCCGCTAAAACTTGTTATAATCCCCAACACATAATTCATCGGAGGCTTTCTTCCCACGTATATGACGTTTGGTTCCCTAGACGAACTACTCATTTCCAACGTCCTCATTGTCAGCGTTCCATTAATAATAGGCAACCCTACTTTTAAACACTGCCAGAGGGAGAATTTGACGTGGTGAGAGCGCAGAATTCGCCCGCGCCCACAAAATACTTAAAAGCCCCCTTCCAGATCCATAGATCGTGAGGAAATGCAATGCCAACACATGGAGCACTATCAAAAGCAGGAAAAGTCAGATCACAGACTCCAAAAGCCGAAACCCGTCGCAGAAAAAGCCGAATCCCCCGGGTACGGCTTCGACGAAACTACGAAAAAAGAATAATTCTTCAACGGGGTATTGGACAAAACTGGGACAATAGACGGGGCAGACGGGGCAGACGGGGCAGACGCAGATAGCAGGACCTTTCAAAAACCTCTTGCGCTCGATTCACCATACAAATCTACTAATCGTTGTTTCTTGCTGTGACTGAGCGATTTGATTTCCCGTTCTCTCTTCATAGCCTCGCTAGGGCTGTTGAACTCCTCCACATACACGATCTGCTCAGGTTCATGCATCCTCGTATATCTACTGCCCTGGCCCTTTTTATGCTGTTCAACCCGACGTTTCACATCCTTGGCGTATCCCGTGTAATAGCTTCCATCCCTACAAAGAAGGATGTAAACATAGTACGGCAACCATCGTCAACTCGCAGATAAATATACAAACTCGACAATCCTTTTTAAAGGGAGTCATAGAGCGCGCGCATATCGTGATCAAATGAACCTCCCATGTTTTTTCACTCAGCCATACTAATGCAAGAAAAGGTCACGATTAGCGAGTTTTGAGCAAAAATCCTAAGCCTGACTATCCATGTTGTGGACAACAGCGATATATTTTTTAATAAGCATGTGACCATGTACGCGTTACACCATAAGACCGGAGGGCAAAACATGGCTAGAAGAAGCAAGAAAGAAAAAGCTGCAGGTCGAGAACAGCATAGACAACTGCAAAGAGCTAAGAAGATGAAGAAGAAACAGAGAAAGAAAGCTGAGCTTCCCAGAAGGCACAAGAAAAATAAGTGACAGGCCTTTGCCTGAACATATGTTTATGATCACTGTTCCGTTTGGTACGTTCTCCAACTCATAACATGTGATAGAAGAGTTCTGTAATCTGCGCGCGCATGATTCAGTGCTAGACCACGATATGGATAGTGGCTGAGTAGTTATTGTGAAGAAATGAGCCTCCCAGAGATATGAAATTGCGAGCGATCGGAAAAGTTATCTCCCTCGAAATATGACGACTTCCGAAATAACGGATTTTATCGGCGTTTGGGTGGATTAACCTGGGAAATAGGTTATGCTGTTTGACATCCTTTTCAGCCTTCTTCTCGTCTACTGGATGATACTTCTTTGCTTTGCTTACTACGCCGTCAAACATCTTCAAAAGAGAGAGAAGGCTGAAGAAGAAGTGGAAGCATAGTTCTCTGGCTACTATCCCTGCAGTTGGCTAGAAAATCGAATCCTGTATTTTCATACAAGGAATAGGTTGCCGACTGACGCACAAGTTAGAATCCCCGAATTGAGTTCTCAAAGTGATGAAGATTCATAGTGCGCGCGTTGACATCGGTTTCGCCCATGAAGCCATGGCAAGAGCGGGATGCCGTGGCTGGGAAGAACACCGATTGCGAGAAGTACATAAAGCTAGCAAAGGATGCCGGAGAAAAGATCAAAAAGTAGAGAGGACAGAGAGACTATTTCTACCGCGACCTTGAAACAGTAACCAAGTTATGAGAAAGGAATTACTAATATATTCGGTTCCTCTTGCATCGTATAGTAGCGCGCGCAAAAATGATAAAGATCAACGCACAAAAAGAGCAAATCAATCTCACCGTATGAGGAAAGACCATGACAGAGAGCGAGAGTGCAGACAAAACGGAACTCAAATACACAATCGACACCGAGCTTTCAACAGGAAACGTGAAGTTTCTATCAGAATATCTGAGACGTAACTACCTACTCCAACATGAAAAATACAGAACCTTCAGAAACATACACGTCATCACTGAAAACGGAGAAAACTACCTCACCTACCGAGTCTTGGTTCCTAAAACAAAAGAGTACGTGGATGTCATTGTTGACACCCGCATTCCAATAGGAGTAACAATGACCCTCAGCAACCCTGACATCCCAAAACCCTTTCTGGACCAACTCCATGAAGACCTATTCCTCGTAGTCCAGTTATTCGAAGAAGAAATCCGCAAAACCACGCTATACCTCGCTTTCATGCCAGGAGAAAAGATAGTTCCAGAGAAGGAGAAAACGCGATTACCTACACGAGTCTTCACCGACTCCATGCTGCCCCTCTACATCGCTCTAATGGCACTCACTTTCCTTTTCTTTTTCATATT
Organism: uncultured Candidatus Bathyarchaeia archaeon; assembly: GCA_964347855.1. Classification (GTDB taxonomy): domain Archaea; phylum Thermoproteota; class Bathyarchaeia; order Bathyarchaeales; family Bathyarchaeaceae; genus CAYGAE01. Next base: position 3,463 of record CAYGAE010000100.1, on the reverse strand, counting down.
CGGCGGCTATGCGCCCTTAATCTTCGTCGGTCTCTCCTTTGTGTTGGCTCTGTCTTCCGGAAAGCTGATAGCCAGGATGGGTAGCTGGAAAATCACCAAAGACCAGCCTGACATACACCTTCTGCAATACAATTTCTCACCCGACGAATTCAAAGACTTCCGCAAAAAGTACGTCAAGAAGATCCCCGAAATCAGAAAAGGAATCTATGATGCCACCATCGCCGCTGACAAGCCCATCGATTGCGAGACAGCTGGAGCGGTCTTCGCAAATTATGGCATAAAATGTGAACCCAAGGATTTCTCCATCAAGAAGGTAAACCTCTTCCGAATCGTAGAGAAGGCGGCGAATGCTTTTGGTCTTCCCGTGCCAGAAACCGTTGTAGCCAACACCATCATTCCAAACGCCGCGGCCGCAGGTCCAAGCCCCCAACTGGGAACCGTAATGATTACGACAGGAATCATGACACAACTTGAGGAAGACGAGTTGCTAAGCGTAGTCGGTCATGAGCTAAGCCATCTGAAGAACCATGACCCCCTAGTGATGTTCTCCCTGTCCAGCGCGGAGTTTCTGCTTCGATTCTACGTGTTCTGGCCATACCTATTCTTCTTTGGCATCTACTCCTATTGGCTCTACTTCATTGCGGCAATAGGGCTCATCTACTTCTTCGGTAAATTCTTAGAAGGGCGGGCTGACCTAGACTCAGCCAAAATGATCGGGCAGCCAAAGGTGATGGCAGAGGCTTTGAAGAAGATCGCCTTCAGGAGGCTCTTTCCGTTGTACAAGAGGGAGCCCGCGTTTCGAGGTTACCGAAGGTCTGAGTGGCTCCGGTTTGACCCTCATCCCCCTGCCTACTTCAGGATTTCTCGACTGGAGGGGCTTCAAGAACCAGGAAAGATCAAGCACACATTTCTCAAGTCCATCAAAGAGTCGCTTGCCGGCTTTCTACGAGCATAGATGTTCGCATTTCGCTTGCACTTGAATCTCCAATGAGCAAATTCTGCAATGTTTAAATTATTGTGCTGACACCTATACTTCTTTATAATGAGAAGTGAATCAGATGGCTAAATTTAGAGTGGAAGTAGATAGAATCGCTTGCCAAGGATTCGGAGCTTGTGTGGAACTCTGTCCACGGTTCTTCCAACTTTCAGATGCTGACGGGAAGACGGACATCCAAGGAGCCCAGAAGATCACAGAAGGAGATGAAACAGTCAAAGAAGTGTTGGAGAAAGACGACCTGAACTGCATGAAGGAAGCAGCCGAAGCCTGTCCCTTCAATGCGATACATATCATAAACTTGGAAACCGGCGAGAAACTTCTCTAGGTACAAGGTGACCAAGGTGATTGTAAATAAAATCTCTGTGATGGTTGGGGGAGAAGCAGGAGCCGGAATAACCCGGTCAGGGTTTCTCTTCGCCAAAGCCTGTCTAAGAGGAGGACTCCATGTATTTGGCGCCAACGACTACCAGTCCCTTATAAGAGGAGGACACAACTCTTACATTGCGAGAGCCGACGCCGAGGAAGTTTACTCCCAAGCCGACACCATCGATCTGCTTTTGGCATTAAACAAAGAGACGATTCTTCTCCATAGAGACCAGCTTCGCTCAGGCAGTGGAATAGTATATGATGGTGAAGAGATAGCCCTAAACGATGAGGAACTGGACAGATTCGACATAAAACTCTATTCGGTGCCCCTAAGGAAATCCGTCAAGGAACTGGATGGAGAAATGATCACAAGGAACACCGTGGCTCTTGGAGCCGCTGTGGCCCTTGTGAACTACGATCTGGAAGTCCTCAATGAAGTTATTAGAGACTCGTTTAAGCCGAAAGTGGCGGAATTAAACGTAAAGGCCGCCAAAAAGGGATACGACTATGCCGGAGAACACTATGCAGACGACTTCGCCTATCAACTAAAGAAAACCACCGAGGCCGGAAAACGAAAAGTGTTTCTCACCGGAAATGAGGCTGTCGGTCTTGGCGCCCTCCGAGCAGGCTGCAAGTTCTACGCTGCTTATCCCATGACTCCAGCCACCAGCCTGCTCCACTTCCTGGCACCGCTCGACAGAGAATACAGCATGATCGTGATGCAGACAGAAAGCGAGATTGCAGCCATCAACATGGTCGCTGGTGCTTCCTTCGCCGGAGTGAGAGCCATGACAGCCACCTCGGGAGGGGGATTCTGCCTTATGAGCGAGGGATTAGGCATGACAGGGATGACAGAGACACCAGCGGTGATAATGCTCGCTCAGAGACCTGGACCCAGCACGGGTTTGCCCACCTATTCAGCGCAGGGGGACCTCAGATTCGCAATTCACGCCTCTCAAGGAGAGTTTCCAAGAGTGGTTATAGCTCCAGGCGACGTTGAGGAGTGCTTCTACAAGACCGTGGAAGCCTTCAATCTAGCCGAAAAGTTCCAGATACCTGCCATCCTCATCACAGACAAATACCTAGCGGAAAGCCACGGAGCTACAGAACCCTTCGACCAGAACAGAATCAAGATAGATCGTGGGCTTCTACTCACCGAGGACAAGTATACGCGCCAGGAAGAATATTTGAGGCATAGGTTCACAGAAGATGGAATCTCACCCAGAGCCATGCCCGGAACCAAGGGAGCTCTGGTGAGAACCAACGCTGATGAACACAATGAGAGCGGATACACAACTGAGGATCCTGAACTATCCACAAAAATGGCCGACAAGCGGTTTAAGAAGCTGAATGCTCTGATCAAAGAACTGGAAGATTATGAAACAACGAAGCTCTACGGTCCCAAAGACGCAGATCTAACCATTCTAGGATGGGGATCTACAAAGGGACCAATAAGAGAAGCCCTGAAACGTCTTAATAAAGGAGCTGAGAGGGTTAACTATCTCCAAATCACATATTTGGCTCCCTTTCCGGTTGCCAATGTTAAGAGAGTCTTGAATTCAGCTAAAAAGACGGTGGTTGTGGAAAACAACAAGACCTCTCAGCTGACGAGTCTCATAAGAGAACACATCCTCATGAGTGTTGACTACAATATTCTGCAGTACAACGGGCGGCCCTTCAACCCAGGAGAGCTTTCGCAAAGGATAAAGGAGGTGCTCTAGAAATGGTGACTCTGGAAGATTTGAGGACGCCCAAAAAGAATACTTGGTGCCCGGGATGCGGAAACTTCGGAATATTGATGGCATTCAAAGGGGCTCTGATGCAACTGGGACTGGAAAGAGATCAAGTCGTACTCGTTTCGGGCATAGGCTGTCATGGGAAGATGGTTAACTATGTGAACGTAAACGGTTTTCACGGCATCCACGGCAGAGTTTTGCCCTTAGCAACCGGAATAACACTGGCAAATCCTAGGCTAACGGTAGTGGGCTTTGCTGGAGACGCCGACCAGTATGATGAGGGCTGGGGTCACTTCGCTCACATCATCAGACGAAACATTGACATGACCTTGGTCGTGCACAACAACATGGTTCTTGGCTTGAC
>CAYGAE010000099.1:0-6253 GCA_964347855.1 uncultured Candidatus Bathyarchaeia archaeon | reverse complement strand
TTTCCAAAGGATTTCGACGTAGTGGCTATCAGCCACGCGCATTTGGACCACTCTGGTAATCTCTTAAGCTTATCAAAAGGGAACCCGGTGATCGTAGGGGCAGAGATAACCCGTGACGTCACCACTGAGCTCCTCCGTGACATGATAAAAATACAACGTATCAAAGGGAACCACTTTCCCTACAACGAACGAGATGTGAATAACATCAAGCGGTCTTGGGCGGTTCGCGACGCCTTCGCCATGTCGGGAATGCGAATTCGTTTGTATCCGGCAGGACATGTCGCGGGCGCGAGGATGACCAGCATTCTCGCGGATGGCAAAGAAATCTTGTACACAAGCGACTTCTGTCTTCACGGCACAGAAATCTTGGAAGGAACTAGACTGGAAGATCTCCCCAAAGAACCCGATGGGTTGATAATTGAATCAACGTACGGGGGAACAACTAGACCGCCGAGAAGCAGACTGGTCGACCAGCTTTTCACACAAATCCGCAACACGATCGAGCGAGAAGGAAACATCTTAATCCCGTCCTTTGCCTTCCACCGAACCCAAGAGATGGCCAAGAGAATCGACCAAGCGATGCAGGAGGGCATCCTACCGCACTACCACGTTTACACCATATCCAAGCTAGCACACACGATCACCAAGTATTTCAACCATCACACCGATTCATTCACCAAAGAAGTCCAGAAACAAAAACATCCCTTCGCCTATCGCCACGTGAAATCGCTACGCCGAACAGAACAGATCACAGAACCAGCCATCGTAATCTGCACCTCAGGGTTCGGCCACGCCGGGGCAAGTCTTCACCTGCTATCGGAATGGGCGCCAAACGAAGATGATTCCATCATCATAAATTCGGGCTATCTCCCTCCCGAGAGCCCCCTAAAGATAGCAAAAGAAAAAGGAGAACTCATCCACAACGGGCACAAGCTTCCCGTTCACGCCGAAGTAGAACAAATCGAGCTTTCCGGCCACGCCGACCAAACCGAACTCGTGCAATTCGTCAAGACATTAAAGCCGAAGAGGACGTTCCTGGTCCACGGAGAACCCGAACAGGCCAACGCCCTTTCCGACAAGATCTCAGCTATCACCGAAGTCTACATCCCGGAGACAAGCGAAACCATCGTCGTGTAAAATCCTGGTGCACAACACAATACGTTTCTACTCCAGTCAAGATTGTGCGCGCAGCAAATACGAAAAGGCTTTCTGCGTCAAAAAGTGGCGATATTCCCCGCAAACCCCCCTTTTTTGTCCGCTCTATTGGATTCGGAGGTTCCATATTCTTAAATCGGGTATCCTACCTGGAATGAGTAGGTGTCCTCTATAGGTTGGAAGAGATTATTGTGTAAACTCGGATTTCATGATTAGAGTAAGCCCAGAGTCACTTACCTAGAGGGTTCTAACGTAAACGACCTCACCAAATCTTGCAGAAGATATGGCAAACAAAAAAGATGGATCGAATCTATCTAGCTCAGTGCGCATAGGTCTTTCTGAGGCAAATGCGTCTGATCCATCCTTTCGTCTTGAAGAAGAGGACTTCGTCGCCTTCTTCCAGTTCCAAGAGGTCTCTGACTTCCTGCGGGATCGTAACTCTAAAATTCCGACCAACCTTCGCAGTAGCTAAAACTGCCATATTACATCACGTAGTTATTAGGTGATACAGGTCCTAAAGGAATTGCCTGTCCGACCTTTCAAAACTCTATCCACAATGTGACTTCGAGTCAGATGTCCAACAAAAACTGGCAGTTTTCTGCGGAGAAGGATTTTCGCCAAGGGGCACTCATGTCCACGCCATGATTCTGTCTACTGGAATATTGGTTTCGAGTTGTTTTTGCGTTTGAGGGCTAAAAAATGATCCCGCCCCACAGGAGAATATGAGATTGACATATATCTCGATGTTTCTAGCCTATTAAATACAATAATGAGAGATCTTCACATATTATTTTTAGCTCGTCAAAAGGATTCTTGACAGTTCAGTATGGCTTTGAAAAATGTGGGACAGGTTATCCGCTAAGATAGAGTCTTTCCTAAGAAAGGAAAATACCCCGCCTAAGGTTGGATTAGGAATCAGAACGGGAAACGCGAATCTGCCGCCCTTCAAGATAGAGCACAGTGTGGTATCGTCTGATGTCGAAGTTGCGAAAGAGAACTTGAGAATGATGGCAGTAGAGCAGGAAATCCTAAGCCATGCTATTCGACGCCTTTACGAGATCGAGGCCAACGGAGAGATAGACAAATCTGAACGAGACCGCTTAGCGAGCAGATACAAGGAGCGGATGATCCAAGTTAAGAACCTGATCCAGCACGATCACTCCGTAGTGACACTATACAACCTGGAATGCGCTCAAGCGGATCTCATGGAGATGTTCAGCAAGCATCTCGATGATTTGTACAGGAAAATGGGTGAGCTGAAAGTTAGTCTTGGCATGGAACCTGTTTCTACAAGCTTGTCCGAGGAGAAAAAGGAGAAGAAAAGAAAAAAGCGGAAGAGGAAGAAGCGTTCTTCAGGTGCTGAAAAGAGCCGAGTTGAGGAGAGAATTGGGAAAATACAGGCGGAGGTGGATGAAGCCCTCGGCAAGTTAGAGCGAATAGAGACGAGGACTTAAACCTTTACTTGTAAGAATCTTTGGTGCCGCTATGTAAGTCTTAGACCATGTGTGTTTGAGATGGTTGTCTGCCAAGTTTGTAGCAGGGAGTTCCAAAATGAGCATGGGCTTTATGTGCATTTGGCGAGGGCTCATGATGTTCACGGAACTCGTGGACGACTTCCCTTGAAGGTTATCCACAGGTTTTTCCCGCGGTTGAAGAAAAGAAAGTGGAGGAAAGCCAAGAGATTTTTGAAGAGGGTTGTGGGGAAGGATATAGAAGATGCGTGGATCAAAGGCTATGTTCAAGCCCTAAGAGGGATGATTGTAACCCTCCGGGTGGATCACTCACCTCCGCAACCATTCATCTTTAAACTCAGCAGCTATCATGAGGACCAACTTGAAGGAGCCAGGGAAGAGTTCATTAAGCTATCGGAAAAGCCGTTATACACCGAGTTCGATGGAGGCTACTTCCAAGCATGGGCTGATTATACCTACTACCTGCTTCATCAACGAACCGGGAAATGAAGAAAGATGGGCTTTCCTTTCTCAGTAAGGTATGTTTCAGCGCAGGAAGAAGCATTCTAGTGTGGCTCGCGAAAGACTTAAGAAACACCGTGTCCTTCTTTGCGTCTCGTGGAGCAAGTTCGATCATTTGGTGTTGACAGTAAATAGTTCTGATTGAAGCTGGAACGCCAAGCTGCTTTGGCGTCGAACGTACTCCTTGTAACGCGAGAATGAGCATATGAATGAGCAAAACGCCAGCCTAAAATCCCTCTCCCTTGAAATCTGCCCCGAATGCGGGGCTTCACTACTTGTGCGCGATCGGGAAAGCGCAGAGGTTGTGTGCACAAACTGTGGTTTCGTCGTGACCTCAAAGCTAGTTGACAGAGGACCTGAGTGGCGGGCCTTTACATACGAGCAACGCACAGAAAGGGTTCGGGTTGGAGCTCCCCACACTTTTACTATCCATGACAAAGGGCTCTCCACAAAAATAGACTGGCGAGACATCCATGGTTTTTCCCCCGAAAAGAAGGCCCAACTGCATCGCCTTCGCAGATGGCAACAACGAAGCCGTGTTTCCGGTTCAACAGAGAGAAACCTCGCTTCCGCCTTGTCCGAGATGTATAGGATGGCTGCACCGCTCAAACTGCCAAAAAACGTCATAGAGACAGCGGCCGTAATATATAGAAAAGCCGTCAAAAAACACCTAATCCGGGGCAAATCCATTGAGGGGATGGTCGTCGCCACGACGTACTTGGCATGCCGACGGTGTGGACTCATAAGAACCCTAGAGGAGATGGCCCAAGCCTCAGGGATCAACAAGAAGGAGGTCGGACGCAACTACCGATTCTTGGTCAGAAAGCTCAGGATTTCTATGCGACCTCCAAAGGCGGAAGAGTATGTAACAAGATTATGCAACGAACTCGACCTCCATGGAAAAGTGGAGGGGGTCGCCTATAAGATTCTCAAAACGGCTAGAAAGCTTAGATTAACCTCGGGGAGAGGCGCCAAAGGCCTCGCCGCTGCAGCGGGGTATCTCGCTTCTACAGTTGTCGGCGAACGCAGAACTCAGAGGGAAGTTGCCGGAGCCATGGATATTACGGAGGTTACCATCAGAAACAGGTACAAGGAGATGATGACGAGGCTGTTGATCGTCGTCACCCTGTAACAAACAAACATGAGAATTACGTGCAGATGGTGTCAAGAGCATGCCAATTTCAGGAAAAATGTATTTCTGGGGAGAAAAGGCAAAACATGTTCCACAGAGGTCTGGAGTCTACGCTCTCTACGATAAGAACAAGATCTTAATCTACATCGGGGAAAGCACCAACCTTCGAAAAGAATTCACATACTTCTTGAAGTCGAATTTCTCCGACAACCCTCGGAAAGGTGAAACCAAATACTATAAGAGAGAGCTTACTCCGAAGCAAGAAGAGAGAATGAAGGAGCTTCTCGAGGAGTACAGACAAGAACACGGCAAGCTTCCCAAGTGTAACCTTTCCCCTGAGCCCCCTAAGAAAGAGGTTGCCAGCGAATGGGGATTCTACTTCTACGAGGCCATCGACAAACCCCTCTACGAATCCGCCTTCAATCCACAAGACTTGAAGGAGAAAATCCGAAAGGTGCCAATTACTTCCCTTGAGTTCCACCAAAAACGAGGAGACTTCGCCAGGTGGCTTCGAAACGTTTTCAAAGATATCCAACTCGCCGACACTATCCATAAGATTGACACAACAGGGGAAGATCTTAGGCGAGAACTCTTGAACTCGTTGAGTAATCCAGAAACGGCAGAATGCCCCGGCTGCGGACTTGAAACAAGTCCTGTGAAGACTTGGAAGATGGCTGGGCGGCCGAGTAAGACTGGTGAAAGACTACAACTTACCATAGGTCACTACAAATGTCACAAGTGCAATAGAACATTCCGCAAAGTGATCGCAAAAAAGAAGATAAGAGCTTGAACGGCTGCGATGCGCGCGCAAGCGGGTTGAAAAAAGGGTCAATTATACTGAAGATTTTCGGTGATGTAAGTTATGGGGTTGAATAGGTTTCAGTCTAAAAAGCAGATTTTGATAGATGATGCTGGATGGGGAGACCTTCTTCTAGGCGTCGTAATTGGGGCTCTCAAACTTCCAGGACGCAGGTATATGGAACGCAGGATTCCGGTCTCGTCCTTTCAGTCACCCAACTTCGAACATAAACGGTACTTGGGTGACGCTGTGAAGATTGCCGAAGAGATTGTTGAGGTGATGCAACCTGTAAGGGAAACCCGTTTCAAGGTTTGCTCAGGATACGTTCTCTCTAGCATTCGTAGATATCTGCGAGAGCAGGGATTCAACGTGGAAGAAGCTGAAATCACCGGCGACCTCCAAGAGTTGGTTGAGAGAAGCTACGTAGAATGGTGCAAAGAAGTAGGAGTACCCACAGAAAGACGGCGAGATAAGAGAGATTTCTGGACGCTTCTAGAATGGGTTGCAGAAAAACCCAAACACAGAGAAAAACTCGTGAAGACGGGATGGAAGAGCTGGAAACACAAGTGGCGAGAAAAAGCATTCCAAAAGAGGTTTCCGAAAGACTAGAGAAGTGAGAGAGACCGGAAGCGGTGCGCATAAACTGTGGTGTTGCATGCGTGCATGAAAAGGGCTCGGTTGGAGACCCTATACGTTTATAATGCACAACAAGGAACTTTCTTCACCCTATCTTAGTGTGAAGTTTGGAATTGTGAAGGTTGACGAAGGCTTTTCAGAAGCTCCACTGGTTCTCGGCGTTTATAGAATACCTTAGGGTTACGCGAGTTGGGAGTTGGCTTGGGTGGGTTATTAGTTTCGGGTTTGGAAGCATCTTCCTAGGTTTACCTTCTCTTGAGCGGTTCCTTGTTGTCTTGTTTGCTTTTTCCTTTGCTACAGCTAGTGTCTTCATCTTGAATCAATACTTCGACCGAGAAGAAGATCAAGAGAACGCGTTTAAGTCTAACCTGCCTGTTGCTGCTGGGAGAATGACGCCGCGGGCAGCGTTGATCTTTTCCGTTTTGTTAATTATTTTGTGTTTAGTCTTAGTAGTTTTGGTTGATGTGAATCTCCTATCTTTGTTTCTCATTTATCTTGTATTTGGAACCGCATATTCCGCTCCTCCCTTCAGACTGAAAAACGTGCCAGTTGCAGATT
>CAYGAE010000098.1:0-6258 GCA_964347855.1 uncultured Candidatus Bathyarchaeia archaeon | reverse complement strand
AAGTCCATAAACGCGCGCGCATATGATTGGAACCGAAACACTAATTTGCTGCGTTTGAAACAGAAGAAGCTTCACTGATGGTGGGTTATTGGATGAAGAAGGACTTGACTGAAAGACTGCTGTTTGAGTTGTTGAAGGGCGCGAAGCGGAGTGATCGGCAGCTAGCCAAAGTACTGGGGGTATCTCAACCCACGATCACAAGAAGGCGAGCCAGACTCGAAGCAGGGTTGCTGGATGGGTACACAGCTATCCCCAAATGGGGCAAGCTTGGATATGAAATCTTTGCAGTCACACTGGTCAAAACTCCCTTGAGGTTTGCTTCCAATGAGATGGCGCAGAACGCTTACAATAGGTCGATGGAGTGGCTGGCGAAGCAACCCAACGTGATCATGGGCAGTGGCTGCCGAGGCCTGGGAATGACTGGCCTGATGATTTCGCTCCACAGGAGCTACGCAGAGCTTGACAAATTCTTGACTGACCATCGGCAGCAATTAGGGGACTTGTTGGAAGATGTCCAGACCGTTATTGTGAATCTCGCTGGAGATGCCGTCTACAGACCCCTTCATTTCAAATACTTGGCAGAAGGAAAATGACTTACGCTCCACCACGATTAGTGATGACGACGTCACCAGTGGGTTATAGTCTACAGAAGATTGAATATCAAGCAAGATGCGTGCGCGTAGAGAGATCAACAATCAAGACCCTGCGAGATATTGCTCCACTGAACCTACTTGCACTGAATTCAGCTTGCAGAACCAGATGTTCTTTCTCAAGCGCCCGCGCTTTCGTTCGCAAGGTTTAAGTTTCGTGAAAACGCACGGTACACTTGAGGACTGGAAGGAAAAGGGAGCCATCTTCCCTGACCAGCGTAGTCAAGTGGATTCGTAATTTCATTGTCGGCTGGGCGCTCATCTTTGTAGTCATTTATGTTGGTGTTTTCGTTATCCCGGGCCCGCGCGGCATAGGTGTGGTATTCGCCCTTTTGGTTGGTCCTCCTCTGTTAAGCCTAATTGCAGTATTCTTTCTCTGGGAAATTTCAAGGGGTTGAAGGAGAAAAATGAATGCGCGCGCAATGGGCAGCCCCCCAGTATCACATAGTAACTTCACGCTTGCAATCACTAACTAGACGTTCTCTTTCTTGAGGGGGCAGATCTAGTAGGGTTCTGTATCTTGATGACTTGAAGCTTGGTTTGTCTGTTTTGCCAACTGGACAACTGTTGTAGCAGTATCCGCAGAGAAATCGCTCATCATCGGTCCTCTTTCTTAGTTGCAGAACGAAGTTGACGCATCTGTCTCGGTTATGGCTTGTTGGTGGGGTACAATCTTCGTTAATAGCTTTGGGTGGGCACGCGCTGACGCACAAGTGACAATCTGAACACGGGTTGAAGTTGGTCAATTTTTCATCCGGTTCAAGCTTGGCATCTGTGAGAACTGCTCCAAAGTTGACTCTTGGGCCGTGTTCGGGGGTTATTATGATCCCGCATCGTCCATAAACACCGAGACCAGCCTCGTAGGCAGCAAGCTTCAAGGATATGCGGTGAATCAGCTTTTCTCGGTCAAAAAGACCTGTTGTGACCACGGCATGGTGCCCTCTTTCTTGGAGAAACTCCAATACCTTATATTGTACCCAGTCACGGAAAATATGCATAATTCTATTTTCTCCAATAGTCTTGTTTTCTAATTGGATAGAGCGATAATAGTCGAGCCCCACGTAAACGCCAAAAACAACCACTGAACTACAATTTTCCGAAATCTCTTTTGGGTGACAGCCGAGCATGGCGTTCTCAAAGCCGTTCGGATCTGCAATCCGCATAGCATAAGCGCCAAGACACTTAACAAACTGCTCCAGATCATTCCGCAGATCAGACAACTGTCTCACCTGAACGTTTTCTCGCTTTAGTATAACCACGTCCGCGCATAATTTTTTCCCGAATTTCTCGCGAAATCAAAGTTCCTAAAGTTCAGGTTGGGCGCCAGCAAGCAGTATTAGCTGGCTTCTCAGTCACTTCCTAGTAACAATATGTGACCACCGATGGTGAGTTCTCTTTTTAAGTGTGCTAGCCCATTTCTAGGTTGGACTGAAGAAAATGTCAGAGTTTGTGAAAATCGTACGGTTACTTCCTATGAAGGTGGTGTCTTTTCACTCAGTGGGAGAATTCTTAGGTAGTCCCGAGGAGAAAGCCAGTGCAAAGATGGTAGCTTGGGCAAAGCCTAAAGGGATTCTAAATGACCCAACAAGACACATAATTTTTGGCTTCAACAATCCAGATCCTCCCCTCGATGCAGAAGGTATCCCTGAACCCAACAAAGAATACGGATATGAATTTTGGATAACAGTTGGAGAACAGTTCGAAACAAAAGATGACGTAAACATCAAAACTGTTGAAGGTGGTCTGTACGCAGTAATGACCTGCAAAGTTGAGGGTGCTGTGGACATTGGAAAAACATGGGGAAGACTCATCAAATGGATACAGAGAAGCGAAAAGTACGACTTCCATCCGAACTGGAAGGGATTAAAGTCTCATTACACTGAGACCCATTTTGAGCATGGAATCACCGGACTGGAAAATCATCTCAATCCTTGGGTTGAAACTCCACCGAAAGGAATGCCATGGAAACCCCAAGAAAAACTCATCATGGACATGTACGCACCCATTGTCGAAAAGTAGTCAACTTCTCAAAGGATTAGAGAGTAGTTTCTTCTATGAGTTATAAAACTGAGGCAGAAGCCTAACTCTTTGGAAGAGCAAGAAGGACTTTGTCTTTTATGTGATAAGAATTATAAAGAAATGAGGATAAGGGCACTCGGTGATTTCATGGTAGGGAGAAGCAGAGTGCGGATAACGGTTTTGAAGAAGCTGACTTCGAAGGAAATCTTTGGTGACACCCCTCCTTTAGGAAAGAGCGTGGAGGCTTGTCCTGTATTTGAGGTCGGTCAGGAGTTTGCCGTTGGTGAAGATGGCGGGATGCCCGAAGGATTTTGTCATTGGGCTTGGAACGACCTGTACAAGGTAGTAGCCGCCTTGAGGTACGGTGCAACCTGGGAACCAGGAAAAACAGAAGAAGGCGCCCCCACGGTACACTGCTGTACTGATGGGCTAAGACCGGTCATATTCAAACTCGAACGTAGCTAGCCAAGTAGACCACTACACATGTTCATCAAGCACAAATATCGAATAAGATAAGTAAACACTAAACCGTCTTTTCCTTCCCAAACTATTTAAGAAGTTCAAATCATCATCTGCTTGAATAGAGGGAATGGTATGGGATGTAACCATAGAGCAACGATTTTATCCCCCTATGAAATCGAAGTAGCAGGAAATACTAAGACTGTGGAAGTGACGAGAACAAAACGTACACTTTTCACCAGTTTCACTAACGAAATTATCAGATTCCTATCCGAAACTCAATTCACTAATTGTCCTCGCTGCGGGGGGATAATCCCAGAACTATGGATTATTTTAGAAGATAAAGAATTCCGTTTCACTTTGAACAACATAACGATTAACGATAAAAATGTCTTACAAACAGATTTTGAGAAATTCGGAGAATACTGTAAAACTAGGTAATGTTTTGATCCTGATTTTGCGCGCTATCCTGTTACCAACCTGCTACCAAAATCAATTTATGTTGGGCCCTTTTCTTGTAGGTGATAAAATATGTGTCTCGCAATCCCCGCTAAGGTCATCAGGATTCAAGGAGACATCGCCAAGGTTGATTTTGGTGAAGGGGTTCTTCGAGACGTGAATATTACGCTCGTGGACGCCCAGCATGGAGAATACGTCTTGGTTCACGCAGGATATGCCATTCAAGTAATCGATCAAAAGGCCGCGGAGGAAACCCTCCAGCTGTGGGCAGAACTTCTAAGTATGAACGAAATAAAGGGGGAAACATCCTCTTGACAGCGCGTTTAAAAGAGATAGTAAAAGCTGAGGAAGGAGAGATCTACGACATAGAGCTCAACACAGACCTTCTGAAAGCAAACGAGGAACTCGCCAGCAAGAATAAAGAACTGCTGCACAAACATGACGTCCTCGCAATTGATGTCATGGGCGCCATAGGAGCTGGAAAGACGACTCTTATCGGAAAGCTCGTCGAGGCATTGAAGGACAAGTACAGAATTGCAGCTCTAAAAGGTGACTTAACAACTACCATTGATGCTGAACTCATCTCGCGACACGGTGTCGAGGTTGTTCCAGTCAACACTGGAAAGGAATGCCATCTAGACGCCAACCTGGTGAGAAAAGCACTTCAGAAGCTAAATCTAGAAGACATAAATCTGCTGTTCATAGAAAACGTGGGAAACCTCATCTGCCCCGCAGAGTTTCCTTTGGGCTCAGAGAAACGTGTAGTCGTAATCAGCGTTACAGAAGGCCCCTACATGATAGTGAAGCATCCCTTCATCTTCATAGACGCTGACGTAGTCGTCATAAACAAGGTTGATCTGGCCAAACCAATGGAAGTTGACACAGAGAAGTTAGAGAAAGATGTCAAAAGAATAAATCCTGCTGTGAAGGTGGCGATAACAAACTGTAGAAGTGGTGAAGGCGTCGAAGGAGTCATCACTGCGTTGGGACTCTAGTCTCTTCGAAGACTTCTACTGGGAAGCCTAGAAGAAATGCACGAATTCGCCATGACAAAACAGATTGTGGACAACGTTCTTCACGAGGCTGGAAAGCACAACGCAAAACAGGTCATAGAGGTTCATCTTGTCCTAGGTAAGCTCACGTTTTTGGGCATTGAGCAGGTTCGGTTCTCTTATGAAATATTGGCAAAGGGGACGATCATGGACGGGTCAAAACTCTACATCGAGGAGAAGGAAGGCGTTGTCAGATGCGCCCAGTGTGCCTACGAAGGAAGCCCGAACTATGAAGACGACCCGGTGTATCATGTTCCAGCTCCCACACTCCTCTGCCCCAAATGCGGAGGCCTAGTCCAAATCACCGGCGGAAGAGAATGCACGATAAAAAGAGTAAAACTAGTCACTGAATAGGGTCCCATAGATGAAGGAGCATTCAAGATTCCGAGATCCAAAGCTGGCGAAAAAAGTCGCAGCCTACATCAAAAGCCTAGCACCACGACACGACGTAAAGTTCTGCCACGTATGTGGCACCCATGAGTGGACCATAACCCACTACGGGCTCAGAACGCTCTTTCCCCCCAACGTAAAAGTCATCGCTGGACCTGGATGCCCGGTCTGTATCATCCCAGCAGCTGAAATCGACGAGGCGATATCATTAGCTCTTCGAGGAGTGACTGTTCTAACGTTTGGCGACGTCATTCGAGTTCCAGGCTCTGAGACTTCACTTCATGAGGCTCGAGCCTCTGGAGGAAGCGTCAGAGTTGTATACAGTGTTAACGATGCTGTTACGATGGCAAAGAAGAACCCAGCCAAAGACTTCGTCTTTCTTGCAATAGGGTTTGAAACCACGGCGCCGGCCACTGCCGTAGAAGTCCTTGATAAGCCACCTGAAAACCTCAGTTTCCTAGTCGCCCATAGGTTAATCCCACCAGCCATGGAACTACTGCTCGGCGTGGGAGACTTGCACATTGACGGGTTCATCGCGCCGGGGCACGTCTCAACCATAATCGGCATGAAGCCCTATCAGGTGTTCCCCGAAGCCTATCGCATGCCAACCGTGGTAGCTGGGTTCGAGCCTCTAGATGTCCTCTTCGCAATCTCCATGCTTCTAAGGCAGACGAGAGACGGAGATGCCAGATTGGAGAATGAATACAAGCGTTCCGTCACCTGGGAAGGAAACGCGAGGGCTCAGGAGGTCCTCAAAAGGGTGTTTAGGGTGGTGAGTGGGCGCTGGAGGGGACTCGGAAGGATACCTTCATCGGCGCTGGCGCTCAAGGAAGAGTTCACAGCCTATGATGCGAGAGAAAAATATGATGTGACCATCGAGCATTCCAGAGACTTATTGCCTGGCTGCCTCTGTCATCTGGTTATGATTGGAAAGATTAACCCTTCAGAGTGCCCTCTTTTCATGAAGGTTTGTACGCCTTCTAACCCGAAGGGTGCGTGCATGGTCTCCATGGAGGGCACATGTAGAATTTGGGGTCAGCAGGCTGTTGTCGAGCAGACAGAGTAGCTAGAAACCTTGTCATGCCTGGTTAACATATTCTGGGAACGGGATCTCCTATCGGAGGAGCGAGAATCCTCTTCCCACCTACCACTGTTTCAAGGGCAACCTCTTGGAACTGCCTTGTTGCTTCCCCTATCACTTGGGCGTCCTTGCCCTCCTTACTCTCCTT